>JAFUNW010000266.1 GCA_017472905.1 Bacteroidaceae bacterium | reverse complement strand
GAACTGAAGTACTCTTTTTGCCTTACCGCAAACAAACTGATGCGGCACAGAGAATTTATATACAAAAAAGGCTGCATACGCTTGAAGAACGAGAAGATAAACTACTTTGTCGGTACAAAAATTATTCGTACCTTTGGCCCATATTTTAAAATAAAACAAAAAAAAATAAAAACCGGGAGAAGCAGTACAAATATCCCAGCGAATCAACAAACGATTAGAAAACAATGAAAAAATTCAAACCCGAAACCCTATGCGTACAAGCCGGATGGCAACCTAAAAAAGGCGAACCACGTGTTTTACCTATTTACCAAAGTACGACTTTCAAATACGAAACAAGTGAACAAATGGCGCGTCTATTTGACTTAGAAGATAGCGGATATTTCTACACCCGACTACAAAATCCAACCAACGACGCAGTAGCTGCAAAAATCGCTGCCCTTGAGGGAGGAGTTGGTGCTATGCTCACATCGTCCGGACAAGCTGCCAATTTCTATGCAATCTTCAATATTTGCCAAGCCGGAGATCATTTTGTTTGTACTTCAGCCATATACGGCGGAACTTTCAATTTATATTCTGTAACCTTAAAGAAACTCGGTATTGAAGTAACTTTCATAGACGCAGATGCGGACGAAACAGAAATAGACAAGGCATTCCGCCCAAACACGAAAGCCCTATTTGGAGAAACTATTTCAAACCCAAGTTGCGCCGTATTAGACATTGAAAAATTCGCACAAATAGCTCACAAACATGGAGTCCCATTGATTCTTGACAACACTTTTGCGACCCCCATCAACTGTCGACCGTTTGAGTGGGGAGCCGACATTGTGACTCATTCAACAACTAAATATATGGACGGACATGCAACCAGCGTTGGTGGAGTTATTGTTGATAGTGGGAACTTCGATTGGGAAGCACACGCTGACAAATACCCCGGATTAACCCAACCGGATGAATCGTATCACGGATTAACCTACACCAAAGCCTTCGGGAAAATGGCATACATAACCAAAGCTACCGCACAGTTAATGAGAGATTTAGGATCTATCCAATCGCCCCAAAATGCATTCTTGTTAAATCTCGGATTAGAGACATTGCATTTGCGTATGCCGCAACACTGTAAAAACGCTCAACTTGTAGCTGAATATTTAGAGAAAAACGAGCATGTAGCTTGGGTAAATTACTGCGGATTGAAAAGCAATAAATATTACAATTTAGCAAAAAAATACTTGCCCAACGGATCGTGTGGAGTAATCGCATTCGGATTAAAAGGAAGCAGAGAAGAAGCTATCAAATTTATGGACAGTTTAAAACTGGCCTGCATCGTTACGCATGTTGCAGATGCACGAACTTGCGTGTTACACCCTGCCAGCCATACACATCGCCAACTAACCGATGAACAATTAATTGAAGCCGGAGTAGCACCTGACTTAATCCGTCTCTCTGTGGGCATTGAAAATGCAGAAGACATCATCGCAGACATAGAACAAGCTTTGCAACAAAATTCATAAAACGCGCGAGCTAACAAGCTTATCCTAAAAATACGAATCCGAAGATTTGACAAGTCAATTTAAGATCTCTCGGATTCGTATTCTGTTTTCCAACAATGCATCCGTTTTCACATAAGAGAGTAAAAATACTCACTCACAAAGCAAGTCTGGACAAATCGAAAAAACTTAAAGAGAGTAAAAACATGACCGTTTTTAAACATTTCTTTTCTTGATAAACTTCTATTTAACTATCTTTGCGCGATAAAGTATACCACATTCCATATTTCAATAGGATGGGATACCAATTTTTAATGATTAAAATCCGAATAACATGAGAAGAATCGTTTCATTTTCGCTTTGTCTCATTTTGGGTATTGCATGCTCTATTGCTGCTCCCATATCACAAAATCAAGCATTAAGAATAGCTGAATCTTTTCTGCTATCATCCCCTACCCGTTCAGCCTCAACCGGATTAGTCCCGGCCTATATCGGAGGAAAAGAAAACGGAGCTTTTATGAAGCAAACCCGTACAGCAACAAATACGAACGAATCAGCCCCTACGTTTTACGTATTCAACCGTGAAGGAGACAATGGTTTTGTCATTGTTTCCGGCGATGACCGATTATCCCCAATTATCGGATATGCCGATGAGGGGCATTTTGCAACATCCGAAGAAGAGTTGCCTGAACACATCGAACGTTGGATGCAAAACTATAGTTCTTATGTAGAGGCCGTACGCACCGGTAAATTAGCACCTGCAGAGTCACTCATGGTTACTACTCGTGCAACCGAGGCGATTACTCCTTTATTAACGACCAAATGGAGTCAAGATGCACCATATAACTGGCAATGTCCATTATTATCTACGGGTAATCGCAGTGTAACCGGATGTACGGCAACTGCCATTGCCCAAATCATGAAATATCACAATTGGCCAGACAAAGGAACCGGAAGTAATACACATGCCGGTATCAGTATAAATTATGCCAACAGCCAATATGATTGGAAAAACATGTTGGATAGATATACTTACGGTTCCTACAGCACGACCCAAGGAAATGCCGTAGCCAAACTGATGCTTGACATCGGTATAGCCGTTTGGATGAGCTATGGAGAGTCCAGTGGAGCACAAAATCCGGATATTTATGGAGCATTATATCGACATTTCAAATACAGTAAAAAAGTTAAGTTCGTAATGCGTGGAAGCTATTCTACTGCCGAATGGATTCAATTATTACGAAACGAACTGACTTCTAAACGTCCGGTTTATTACGGAGGATATACCGAAGATGGACAATTGGGACATGCCTTTGTTTGCGATGGAATGGATGCATACGATTTCCTACACATCAATTGGGGATGGGGAGGAAGCTGTGATGGATACTTCCATTTGAACTTCATGAATCCGGAAACACCGGGAATCGGTGGTGGAGAAGGAGGATACAACACCGACCAGACAGCCATTATCGGCATTGAACCGGCTACAGAAGACGAAAGCAACATTAGTAAACAAGCTGTATTATCGATCCGTTCTTACTACCGGACTTCAACTTCTCGAATCGGAGTCGGAAAGAAGTTCAACACCAATGTATCGGACATTTGGAGCCAAGGCCCGGGCTCTTGTACATTCCAAGCAGCAACAGCCCTCTATAAAGATGGAGAATTCCAAGAAATAGTCAGCGAGAAGAAAAGCATCACACTACAAATGTGGGGATGGCAAACCGATATAAATCTCGGAGTTACCATCAACAACGATATACCCGATGGAAAATACGAATTACGAGTTGTAACCAGCGTAGACAATCAAACATGGGAAGAAGTCGGATACCTGTATTACTGTTACCAACGAGCTATTCCTATAGAAATATCCGAAGGAATGGTTTACATCAATCAACCGGAACACTCCGGAATAAATATGAGTGCAACCGCAGATGAAACGACCAACAGTACAAACCGACTACCCGGCAAAAACTATACAGCCGAATTTACACTGACAAACATTAGTAATCGTCATTTCAACGGAGAAGTCAAATATGAAATCTTAAGTATTCCTCCTACGCCATCCGACGAATTTACAACCACAGAACAAAGCACAGATACGGTATCCATTCTTTCAGGAACAAGCTCTTACTTCCTATACAGCGGAGGAGACAAAGCACTCAGCTTCAATTATAAGCTAAGCAATGCCGGACTTTATCGAATAGTCCTCTCTTTCAAAGATCCGTTAAGTCAACAATATATTCGCTTTGCCGAATTCCCCTTTGAAATTTCATCCCCACAAAAAAAATATTCACGCAAAGTCGTTTTTGAGCAATTAGTCAGCACAATAGACGGACAAAGTCCGGCCGGATATGTTGCGTTTGAAGAAATGCTCAAGCAATACCCGACCGACTTTATTGGAATAAATATACATTATGGAAGCGGCAATCCATTGCAATCATCTAATTATGCCCAAAATATTAATTTGGGAACTACCGTATCAGCAAGAGTCAACCGCACATCGGAAAATCTGTCGCCTAGTTTCGATAACTACGAAAAGAAATATCTGTCTACCAAACAAGAAATAGCCATTGCGGACATAGAACTTTCGGCAAAATATCAAGGCGAATCTTCTTCGCTCATAGAAGCTACGCTTTCCGCCACGTTTGCATACGATATTAAAAAAGCGGACTATAGGTTTAGTCTCATCACTATAGAACGAAATCTAAACCGAACAGCCACGAACTATAAACAAGCCAATGATTTTGCAGGAGGAACTACTCCTATGGGAGGATATGAAAACCTGACAAATCCGGTTCCGGCAGAATTAATGACTTACGATTGGATTGCACGAAATTTCTACCCAACCACCGATTTCAATGGAGCAGAGAATAGTCTTCCGGAAGGAATCAAAGCCGGAGAAACACATTCTCATAATATGCGCATTACTTTAACCGGAATACGCGAGAAGCAAAACACCATGTTGGTGGGACTGTTGATTGATGCAGAAACAGGCGAAATTTGCAATGCCACATTATTACCTTATAATGAAATAGCTCCCGCAGAAGGAGATGCTACTCCTATAAAAGTAGAAATTCCAAAAGACGAATGCACAATGAATGTCGGAATCAGTGCTTTAATTGAAGCATCCGTAATTCCGCACATAGCTCCCAATCGATTGATTTGGGAAAGCACCAATCCCGACATTGCAACAATAGCAGCAGACGGAACTGTTACAGCTTTGACCCCCGGAGAAACATTCATCTATGCCATTTGTGCAGATAGTACTCTGTTAGCTGACACGCTCAAACTAACAGTTCAACCGGCGGACTATACCCAAACACAAGAAGTAGAAGCCGGTTATCTACACTATTTGGTATCAAAAGAAACAATCAAACAAGCAGACACCTTATTTTTAAGTGGAGAACTTAATGGTACAGACATTCGTTTGCTTCGTAGCATAAGTGGTACAGATGGAAATTTGGCAAACTTAAATTTATCTGCTGCCCGCATCGTATCCGGAGGCTTGCCTTACTACGAAACCTATGGAACGG
>JAFUNW010000265.1 GCA_017472905.1 Bacteroidaceae bacterium | reverse complement strand
GTAGGCAAACCGGTTAGCTATAGCGAATATTTCAAAGGAAGCTTGAGCACACACCTCGTAGGAATCCTAGGAGGAATTATCTGGGGACTTGGTACTGCCCTCAGCTACATCGCAGCCGGTAAAGCCGGAGCTGCAATTTCCTACGCATTGGGACAAGGCGCACCAATGGTGGCAGCGCTATGGGGAATTTTCGTCTGGAAAGAATTCAAAGGGGCAAGCCGCAGTGTAAACACTCTACTCACTTGCATGTTCATCTTCTTCATTTGCGGACTCGCAGCCATCATCGTCTCCGGAGCAAATTAAGGAAACAAATCAGATCCTTTATTAAATAAGGTGTGAGTCGCATCTCAATGCGGTTCACACCTATATTTTGGGGGATAGCTGGCTGCAAATAAAAAAGTGCGGCTTGCACTCGAAAATCTGCTGCCTTGCGGAGCAATTTTTGCCGTGCAGCAGACGAACTTTTGCTGCACGGCAAACGCAACTCTGTTGGGCAGCAGATTTCAAGATGCAAATCCCACCTTATTTTTCCCGCGTCTTTGCTCTTTGTAGAGCGAAGAGAGATGCCTCACTTTTAATATTTCTTGGTTTTTCTTGGTAGATTTCTTAAAAAGGCCTAATTTTGCAGCCGTTTTAGGATTAGGTCTATTTTAAAGGTAACAAGAATTACTTCAAATGAAAGGTTTTGTATTCAAGCCGGCTCTCTTTTCCTCATTGAAAGGATATAAGAAAGAGACGTTTATGGCTGATTTGATGGCCGGCGTTATTGTTGGTATTGTAGCTTTGCCCTTGGCTATCGCGTTTGGTATTGCTTCGGGAGTTTCACCCGAGAAGGGCATCATTACGGCTATCGTTGCCGGATTTGCTATATCCGCATTGGGCGGAAGTAAAGTACAGATTGGAGGTCCAACAGGAGCTTTTATCGTAATCATCTACGGAATCATCCAACAGTATGGAATGGAGGGGCTTGCGATTGCAACTATTTTAGCCGGTATTTTCCTCGTATTATTGGGTGTTTTCCACCTAGGAACAATAATCAAATACATTCCTTATCCCATTGTCGTGGGATTTACCAGCGGTATTGCACTGACCATATTTACAACTCAGATTAAAGATCTTTTCGGACTGACAATAGAATCCGTTCCGGCCGATTTCATTGAGAAATGGGGAGTCTATTTTCGTCATTTCAACACCATTGATTGGTGGTCTACCGGTGTCGGGATTCTCAGTGTAATATTAATCGCCATTACTCCCCGATTCAGCAAGAAAATACCCGGTTCGTTAATAGCCATTATCGTAATGACAGTAGTAGCCTATTTGTTGAAAATGTATGCCGGGGTAACTACAATAGAAACCATCGGCGACCGTTTTACCATCCATTCAGAGCTTCCGGATGCCAACATGCCTTCCATGACATGGGAAACCATTAAGGAATTGATTTCTCCGGCCATTACGATTGCCGTATTGGGAGCAATCGAATCGCTGCTTTCTGCAACCGTTGCAGACGGAGTGACCGGCGACCGCCACAATTCCAACCAAGAATTGGTCGGACAAGGTATTGCAAACATTCTCTCCCCTATTTTCGGAGGAATTCCTGCAACCGGAGCCATCGCCCGCACCATGACCAATATCAACAACGGAGGTCGTACAGCAGTAGCCGGATTGATTCATGCAGCCGTACTATTACTTATTTTCTTATTCCTGATGCCGTTGGCACAATACATTCCAATGGCTTGCCTGGCCGGTGTATTGGTAATTGTCTCATACAACATGAGCGGCTGGCGTACATTTAAGCAACTGTTGAAGAACCCCAAATCGGACGTTACAGTACTGCTGATAACATTCTTCCTGACGGTAATCTTCGATTTAACCATTGCTATAGAGATTGGTCTGGTCATAGCCTGTTTGTTATTCATGCGGCGCATGGCTGAGACAACGCAAGTCTCGGTATTGACAGACGAAATAGACCCCAATACGGAAAGCGATGTAGAGCTCCACGAAGAACATCTATTAATTCCCGAAGGAGTCGAAGTTTATGAAATCAACGGCCCTTATTTCTTTGGAATAGCCAACCGCTTTGAAGACATTATGCAGCAAATGGGCAATCGACCCAAAGTCAGAATCATCCGCATGCGGCGAGTTCCTTTCATCGACTCGACAGGAATTCATAATCTGACAAACTTCTGTGAGATGAGTCAACGCGAGAATATCCACATTATTCTTTCGGGAGTAAACGAAAAGGTACATAAGGTACTGAAGAAAAGCAATTTCTACGCTCTACTCGGAGAAGAAAACATCTGTCCGAACATCAATGCGGCGTTGGATATCGCTCGACAATTCATACGCCGGGAATAAAAACAATTTGAGAAAATCAAAAAGAAGCAGGCATCTTCAAAAAAGGGCCTGCTTTTCTTTTATAAAAGCCGTAAAAAATGAAAAAAATGTAAGAGAATCGTGCTTTTTAGGCTTTGTAATGGATTAATTGTTACTTTTGCATCTCAATTTGATATCGAATATATTTTTGTAAAGATGAATAATATACCCTCCGTAACCAAGCACCTTTTAATTTGGAATATCCTGTTCTCTTTTGCAGCTTATGTATTGAAAGGATATGGGATAGACTTGAATTCCATCTTGGGACTTCATTTCTTCATGGCTTCGGATTTTCAGCCTTACCAGTTTTTCACCTACATGTTTCTCCATGCAGACTTTTCTCACCTCTTCTTTAATATGTTTGCAGTATGGATGTTCGGTCGTATTCTTGAACAAGTTTGGGGTTCGCAACGTTTCTTGTTTTACTATATCGTCTGTGGAGTCGGAGCCGGTCTTTGCCAGGAACTGGTTCAGTACATAGAATATGCAACAGAGTTAGCTCAATATAAGAATGTCGATTTGGGAGGAACGATTATCTCAATGGGAGAATTCCTTAATATGATTAATACCGTAGGTGCTTCAGGCTCCGTTTACGGAATATTGCTGGCCTTTGGAATGTTATTCCCCAATCAGGAAATGTTCATCTTCCTACTCCCTATCCCCATCAAAGCTAAATTCTTTGTCATCGGCTATGCCGCTATTGAGTTCTATCTGGGTTTGGCCAACCAAGCAGGCGATAATGTCGCACACTTTGCCCATTTGGGAGGAATGTTGTTCGGTTTTATAATGATAATGTATTGGCGAAAGAAATATAGAAATGAACGATTTTATTAATGACTTAAAACGGAAATATCAAGCAGGCAACATCTGCATACGCTTCATTTATATCAATGTGGCGGTGTTTTTGGCAACCACATTGTTCTCGATAGCATTGCAACTGTTCAACCAAAGTGGATTTTTCATACTCCGGTACGCAGAACTTCCGGCAAGCATATCCACTTTTCTCCTCCAACCCTGGTCGCTGTTTACCTACATGTTCATGCATGCCGACCTGCTCCACATTTTGTTTAACATGCTTTGGCTTTACTGGTTTGGCGAATTGTTTCTCAACCGTTTCTCTTCCAAACATTTTCGTGGAGTTTATCTATTAGGAGGAGTAATAGGAGGCCTGTTCTATCTGTCAGCTTACAATCTGTTCCCCTATTTCCAATCATACATCGGCACATCGATGTTGGTCGGAGCCTCAGCTTCAGTCTTAGCCATAGCCATCGCAGCTGCCATGAGCGACCCCGAACGTCCTATGAATTTCCTTTTCATCGGAGCTGTCCGCTTAAAATATGTAGCCTTGATTATGATAGCGATGGATTTGCTGTTTATCACCTCCGACAATGCAGGAGGTCATTGGGCACACTTGGGAGGTGCGTTGGCCGGATGGCTATTTGCATGGGGTATCCGAAACGGCAAATTTGATGCGACATCCTGGATTAACACTCCGTTGGATGCGATAAGTCGCCTGTTTTCATCATCCCCCTCCTCTTCGCGGACCCAAAAGCCGAAAATGACCGTCAACTTTGGAGGACGAAGCAAAGACTATGAGTACAATGCCCGTAAAAAAGCGGAAGACGATGAGATAGACCGCATTCTTGACAAAGTAAAACAATCGGGATATGCAGGACTGACCGCACAAGAAAAACAAAAACTGTTTGATGCCAGTAAAAAATAGGAGTTAAGTGATATGGGATTCAGGTATATAGGTCGTTTGCTCGGATGGATTTTGCTTGCTGTGAATATGCTATTGACAGGAGGTTTGCTGTTTTGCGCCTATAGTCCTTATATCAATCCGGCTACCCATCCGATATGGGCATGCGCTGGTTTGGCATTCCCGATCTTCCTTCTTCTCAATCTGCTGTTCCTGTTTTTTTGGTTAATCATTTATAAACGATACGCTTTGCTCTCCTTTATAGGAATGCTTGCATGTGCCTCCCAAATACGAACTTATATACCTATTAATTTACGCACAGACCTGAAAGAAATTCCGGAAGAGTCTATTAAATTTTTGTCCTACAATGTCATGGCGTATCATCACGATGTGAAACATACTGAAGAAAGCCCGAATCCGATAGTCGAATACCTGGAAAAATGTGATGCAGACATCATTTGCTTACAAGAAGCCGGACTTTATGGCCAAAAACATAAGAAATATCTGGATATTGAAACCGTAGATCGTGCGTTGTCTGCTTATCCATACAAATCACACATCAAAAGACGAAACAATGCCTGGGATTGCTATTCCCGTTACCCCATTCTATCGGTTCGCGAAATCGAATACGAAAGTCAAGGAAACGGCAGTGTCATGTATGAAATCAAAGTAGATGAAGATACATTGCTGGTCATTAATAATCACTTAGAATCCAATCGGCTGACTTTGGACGACAAAGCAATCTATAAGGACATGATTATTGATCCGGAGAAAGAAAAGGTAAAAAGCGGCAGCAAACAATTGATAAACAAAATTGCTTCGGCCGGAGCCATTCGCAGTGCACAAACCGATACAGTAGCTAAAATCATAGCGGAAAGCCCTCATGAATATATCATAGTTTGCGGAGACTTTAACGACTCTCCGATATCTTATACCCATCGAGTGTTAAGCGAAAGATTAAAAGACACTTTTACTGAATCCGGGATGGGAATGGGAATCTCTTACCACCAAAACGGATTCTATTTTCGCATCGACCATATTTTAGCCAGCGATAATTTCCAATCTTATAATTGCACCGTAGATAACTCCATCGATGCATCCGACCATTATCCCATATGGTGTTATTTAAGCAAGCGAAAAGGGTGATTTCTAACGCTCTTTTCATATAAAAAATCCGGAGAAACTCCTTTTTTTATTACAAAAGCTTAAATAATCCCCTCTAAATCATTTCTTAATGTGAAAAAAAAGCTATATTTGCACCCTTGTAGCCTTATGTGCAGAGAGAAATTAAACAAATAAGTAATATAAAAAATCAATTAAACAATGCAAAACAAAGGATTTGTAAAGGTTTTTGCGGTATTGCTCACTTTGGTGTGTGCATTTTACCTTTCTTTCTCTTTTGTGACGCGCCATCACATGAATTTGGCCGCAAAAGACCCGAAAGGAGAATCACACTACCTTGATTCAATGCAGAATGAGCGTGTTTACCTGGGTATTTATACGCTCAAGCAATGTCGCGAGATGGAAATCGGGTTAGGTTTGGACCTGAAAGGTGGTATGAACGTTATTTTGGAGGTATCTGTACCGGAAGTAGTGAAAACTTTGGCAGACCACAAGAGCGATGAAGCGTTCAACAAAGCAGTAGAAGCTGCTGCAAAACGTCAAATAACCAGCCAAGAGGATTTCATTACTCTTTTCATAGAAGAGTATCATAAGTTGGCTCCGGAAGGAAAGCTTTCCGAGATTTTCGCCACTCAGCAATTAAAAGATAAAGTGACGACTAAGAGCACAGATGCTGAAGTAGAAAAAGTGCTTCGGGAAGAAGTAAAAGCTGCCATTGACAACTCGTACAATGTATTGCGTACACGTATCGACCGTTTTGGTGTAGCACAACCAAACATTCAAGCTTTGGAAGGCGGTATGGGACGTATCATGGTGGAACTCCCCGGTATTAAAGAGCCTGAGCGTGTCAGAAAACTCTTGCAAGGTTCTGCCAACCTCGAATTCTGGGAAACATTCGATGCCGTTAACATTGTTCCGAGCTTGATTTCTGCAGATGCGAGATTGCGTACAATTTTGTCTGACCAGGAAGCCTTGGCTACTGATTCTGCAACAGTTGAAACTCCGAAAAAACAGGATGAAGGTAAAAAACTGAGTGCAGCCGACAGCTTGGCTGCTGCTTTATCAGGCGATGCTGCACAAACAGCTCAAAACATGGAGCAAGCAAAGAAAGAGAATCCGTTGACCTCTATTCTTTACTTGAACAGACAAGGAGGAGGCTGTGTGGTAGGATATGCTCACTACAAAGATACAGCTGAAGTGAATCGTCTTTTGTCTATGAAAGAAATTGTCAGCATGTTGCCTCGCGAACTTCGTCTGAAATGGGGAGTTAAAGCATCTGATGCTGACAAGACCGGACAACTTTTCGAACTTTATGCCATCAAGTCAACAGAACGCAACGGACGTGCTCCGTTGGAAGGTGATGTCATCGTAGACGCTACTGACACTTACGACCAATACAACAAACCGTGCGTAAGCATGTCTATGAATACCGATGGTGCTCGCCGTTGGGCAACATTGACAAAAAACAATATAGACCATGCCATTGCCATCGTTTTGGATGGATACGTTTACAGTGCTCCGAATGTAGAGGGCGAAATATCCGGAGGTGTATCTCAAATCACCGGAAGCTTTACGCCGGAAGTAACCAAAGACTTGGCAAACGTATTGAAATCCGGTAAAATGCCGGCTCCTGCACGCATCGTTCAAGAAGACATCGTTGGTCCCTCTTTGGGACAAGAATCTATCAACCAAGGTATCATGTCGTTCGTTGTGGCATTTATCTTGTTGATGGCTTATATGTGCGCTATGTACGGAATGATTCCGGGTATGGTGGCTAACGGAGCCTTGATTGTAAACTTCTTCTTCACTCTCGGTATCTTGACTTCATTCCAAGCAGCCTTGACGATGTCCGGTATTGCCGGTATGGTGCTTACATTGGGTATGGCCGTAGATGCGAACGTACTTATTTATGAACGCGCGAAAGAAGAGTTGCGTGCCGGCAAGAATGTACGTACAGCTTTGTCTGATGGTTACAAGAATGCATTCTCTGCCATCTTCGACTCAAACTTGACCTCTATCATCACCGGTATTATCTTGTTCAATTTCGGTACCGGTCCTATTCGTGGATTCGCCACAACATTGATTATCGGTATTCTTTGTTCATTCTTCACCGCTGTATTCATGACGCGCATTGTTTATGAATGGCGCATGGGCAAGGACAAATGGTTGAATTTGACATTTGTAACCAAATGGTCCAAGAACTTGATGCAAGGAACCAAATACAACTTCATGGGTTCTGCCAAGAAATCGTTGATTATCTTTGGAACATTCATTGTAATCAGCGTGATTTCTCTATCTCCCATCGGACGCGGTTTGGCTCAGAGTATCGACTTTACCGGAGGACGTAACTTCGTTGTACAATTCGAACAAGAAGTTGAGCCGGAAACAGTAGAAGCATTACTTTCTCAAAAGATTACAGATGCCAACGTACAAGCCATTGCATTGGGTACTGATGGAAAAACAATCCGTGTTTCTACCAACTACCGCATCAATGAAGAGACTCCGACTATTGACTCTGAGATAGAGGCATTCCTTTATGAAGCTCTGTCCGAAGGCAAACTGTTGACCGAAGGTACTACATTGGAAGTATTCATCGACCGCGATAACCGCGCCGGAGGCTCTATCATCAGTTCACAGAAGGTTGGACCGTCTATAGCAGACGACATCAAGACTTCCGCTATCTGGTCCGTAATCCTTGCTTTGGCCGCTATCTTCCTCTACATCCTCGTTCGTTTCCGCAACGTGGCTTATTCTGTAGGCTCTGTAGTGGCATTGACTTGCGATACCTTATTAATCATGGGTGTATACTCTCTCTGTCACGGTTGGGTGTCCATGTCTTTGGAAATTGACCAAACATTCATTGGTGCAATCCTTACTGCTATCGGTTACTCAATCAATGACAAGGTGGTTATCTTCGACCGCGTTCGTGAGTTTACAGGTCTCTATCCGAAGCGTGACAAATTCCAATTGTTCAATGACTCATTGAATACCACAATGGCACGTACAATCAATACTTCAGCCAGTACATTGGTAGTATTGGGCAGCATCTTCCTCCTTGGTGGTGATAGCATCCGTAGCTTCTCATTCGCCATGATTCTGGGAGTTTTATTCGGAACATTGTCTTCACTCTTCATAGCTGCTCCTATCGCTTACCGCGTAATGAGCCGCAAAGAAAGAGGTGGTAACGTAGTTGCATAAGAGAATTAAAAACAGATTATAGAGAGGCTCACGCTACGAAAGGGCGTGAGCCTTTCTGTTTCTTAAAATCTTATTTATATCCAGTATTCTCTTATACTTTAACCTTTTTGTCCACTGTTCGCTCTTTTATCATCCTGTGAAAGCAATTATCTACTCAATCATCGAATGAAGTTCTAACCTCATTGGCTAAGATTAAGGCAAAACAACAGAAACAAACATTTAAAATCTATGATGCAACACAAGAGCAAACATAGATTGCCAAAAAGATTGAGAAATGCGTAAAGATGTTGAAAGCTACGAAGAGACTGTATGCAAACAAGCAAACCTTTCCGAGTAAACAAAAAGCGGTAAAGGAGCAGAAGAGCAAAGCCAAGTCCATAAAGAACAAGCAGGATAACAGTAACGTTAATCATAATAAATCAAAAAAACCTGATTGTGATATGGCAACAGTAAAGATTAAGTTCCGACCATCAACGGTTGATGGCGGACAATGCTCAATTTTCTATCAAGTAATCCACAATCGTGTCGCCCGTCAGCAAAAGACGGGTTACCGTCTCTACGACTATGAGTGGAACAATCACTTATCGGAGGTGATATTACCTAAGTTCAATGAAAATCGGAAACGCTATCTCTCAGAGATTAACGATAAAATCCGAATGGATGTCAAGCAGCTTCAAAAGGTCATTACCGATTTTGAGCATAGCGGTTGTAAATACACCGCCGATGATGTGATAGAGGAATTTATATCAGATAATCCTAAGAATTTTCTCTTCCCATTTATGGAAGGGGTCATTGCTAATTTGAAATTATTGGGCAAAATACGCACTTCGGAAACATACACTGCAACCCTTTGCAGCTTCAAGCACTTCCGAAAGGATAAAGATTTAGCATTGGACGATATGGATTCCGATATGATGATGGCATACGAATCCTATTTGAAGCATAACGGAGTGAGCCCAAATTCCTCCTCATTCTATATGCGTAATCTTCGGGCAGTATATAACCGTGCTGTGGAGAAGGGATTGACTACCCAACGCTTTCCGTTCAAGCACGTCTATACCGGAGTGGATAAGACCGTCAAACGAGCCGTACCTTTGAAAGTCATCAAGCGAATCAAGGAGATGGATTTCTCAATGAATCCAACCTTTGATTTCGCCAAAGATATGTTCCTGATGAGCTTTTACACTCGAGGAATGTCATTCGTAGATATGGCATACTTACGAAAAAAGGATTTGCAAAACGGTGTGCTATCTTATCGCAGACGCAAAACAGGACAACAACTCTTTATCAAATGGGAGAAATGTATGCAGGAGATTGTGAATAAGTACGATACCTCACAATCCAATTACCTGTTGCCCATCATCAAGCCTTTCAGCCAAATAGATGAACGCAAACAATACATTTATGCAGCCCACAATATTAACCGTTGTCTGAAAATCATTGGCAAAGAACTCGGATTATCTGTATCACTTACCTTGTATGTTGCCCGACATGCTTGGGCAAGCATTGCCAAAAGTAAGAATATACCTCTATCGGTAATCAGTGAAGGTATGGGACACGACTCGGAAGCCACCACACGCATCTACCTTGCATCATTGGATACGATGGCAATTGATAAGGCGAACAGTATGATATTGAAATCTCTATAAGTGATGGATTGTTGAGCTAACGAAAGGTCTCTTTGGAAGAGAACTTATCTCTTTGGAAGAGAAATGATTACCGATGCAAAATTACACATTTTTCGGCAAATAGTACCAATTTACACTAAAAAATGTTATGTCCGATTTTAATTTTGTTTATTGGTGATGTGGATTGTTGAGCTAAACGAATAGTTTTACTTTAGCTAAGCCTCACACTTTCAACTGAAATATGTTGCATAAATCTCTCTTCCAAAGAGAAGTGACCTATTATTTTGATTTATGCGCATTAAGAAATATTGTATAACGCTGATTCTCTTGCTGTTTGGTGCAGGTATTGCACATTCGCAAGAGAGCAGCATGGAAATTGATACAGATTTCCATGCCGGTAAGGAATTTCTTAATGCTGACACATCAGGAAATAAAATCCGTATCAACAAACAACATACCCAAATTGAAGTACATTTCAAGTTTGACAAATATAATCTTGACCTTGATTATATGGGCAATGATACATCATTGCGAAATTTTGCTCACAAAATAGATTCAATCGGCATATCAAATATAGATTCGATAGTTGTTGTATCTCAATCATCGCCGGAAGGCGTATATGAACATAATCTGATGCTTTCAAGAAATCGAGCTAATACTATGCGTAAATACATTCTTGATAAGCACCCTGAATTACTTAATTGCCTACATGTATATCCGGATGGTGAATCATGGTTCCAATTGCGTGAATATATTAAGAAAGATACTTTGATGAAAAAATCCTCTATAGAAAAAGTAATTTCAATTATTGATGCAGATATTAATGTAGGAACAAAAAAGTGGAGAATGGAACAACTCCCTGTTTATCGATACCTTCTTAAAACCTATTATCCACGTATACGTAATTCATCATTCTATATATTATACTATACGGAAGTAAAACCGATAGAACCCATTGTTGAAGTAACAAAACCAAAACCTCCCGTTGAAATCATTGAGATTATACCTGATTCAACAGCAATTATAGAAACGGTTATCCCCGAAGTAGAGGGATGGAGCCGCAAACTACATTTGAAAACAAATGCCATAGGTTTAGGAATGGCTATTGCCAATGTAGCCGCAGAAATTGATTTGGCGAAGCATTGGTCATTTACTCTTCCTGTCTATTATTCGGCTTGGGACTATTTCAAATCGACAATCAAGTTCCGTACCTTTGCCGTTCAGCCTGAGTTACGCTATTGGCTGTCGGAAGAAAATGACGGATTCTTCGGTGGAGCACACTTCTCACTGGCATACTACAATTTTGCTTTTGACGGTGATTACCGCTATCAGGACCATAACCGCGAAACGCCTTCCATCGGTGGTGGTGTGAGCATCGGTTATCGTATGCCTATCAGCAAGAACAACCGTTGGAGAGTGGAGTTCTCTCTCGGAGCAGGTGTATATTCCCGTCACTACGACAAATTCTACAATACCCCACGCACGAAAGACGGTCTGATGATAGAGAGCATCAAGAAGACCTATTGGGGCATTGACCAAGCAGCTGTGTCGTTCTCCTATTCGTTTGACTTAAAGAAGAAAGGAGGCAAGCGATGAAAAAGATATTACGCTACATATTGTTTTGTGTGATGTCGCTGCTTGCGTTTTCAGGGTGCGATGTTCACGAATTTCCGGAAGAGCGTTACGACAAAGTGCCGTTCCTGCTTCACCTTGACTTTAATACTGATTTGCC
>JAFUNW010000264.1 GCA_017472905.1 Bacteroidaceae bacterium | reverse complement strand
GTCTAACAAGATGACATCCATTTTTCCGCTTGCAAGCAGGGCAGGTAGGGCATTGGGATGGGGTAATGTGATGACAGAAGCGAATACGCCGTCTAATACCAGTTTCAAGGACTGACATACGGCTTTGTTGTCGTCAATGATGGCTACGTGATAGTTATACATGTTCGGACAAAACTTAATGATGGGGTTCTTTTTCCTTTTTTTATGCGTTGTAGTTTGAGAGATGCTACGGGCTGTTTTTGGGTGCAAAAATACATATATTCTCTAAACCCGTGTCCAAAAATTGGACACTTTTACTCCAAAAAATACGATTTTGACTTTTTTCTTTTCTTTTTTGTTGGTGCAAATATAAATTTGTCGAGCGAAACAAGAAAATCATCCGGATAAAGTATAGAAACGGAGATTGATGTAGAATGTATTAGCAAAAGTTAGAAATAAAAAATATAAGAAGTTATGATTAAGACGAATTGTTTGCGAAAAATATTTCGCACCGAGATGGTTGAAACCATTGCATTACAAAATGTAAGTATCGAAGTGAAGAAAGGTGAATTCGTAGCTGTAATGGGGCCTTCGGGATGTGGTAAATCCACCTTGATGAATATTTTAGGTTTGCTTGACAGTCCTACGGAAGGGAGTTATTGGTTAGACGGTGTAGAAGTCTCTACATTCAACGAAGAGCAACAAACCCTCTTGCGTAGAGGAGGTATCGGTTTTGTTTTTCAAAGTTTTAACTTGATAGATGACTTAACGGTTTATCGAAATATAGAACTTCCCTTGGTTTACATGAAGGTTCCGGCAGCCGAACGTAAACGCAAGGTCGAGGAGGTAATGGAAAGGATGGACATCAGCCATCGTGCCAAGCATTTTCCCAACCAACTTTCCGGAGGTCAGCAACAACGTGTAGCCATTGCCCGGGCTGTAGTCAGCAGTCCCAAAGTTATTTTAGCCGATGAACCAACCGGTAATCTGGACTCGAAGAATGGACTGGAGGTACTCAATCTATTGAAGCAGTTACATGCCGAAGGAGCCACCATTGTCATGGTAACCCATTCGCAGCGCGATGCCGGATTTGCCGATCGCGTCATCAATATGTTTGATGGTAACATTGTGGCAGAAATAACAGTCTGAACCATTTCCGAGGAAGCGTGCATACATCTTTTCATAAGCATAAACGTGTTGTAGCAGTAAGTTTTTCAAGTATGCCGCTTCATCTTGAAAATTTGCCGGTCGCAGACCTCAGTATCCGTATACTGAGACTATAGTCCCCGTATACTGAGATTGACCTCCTCGACTTGCGGAATTTAAAACGGAGTAGAATAGATTGAAAAAGAGATGTTTAAAATCAAAACAAGAAACTTATGAATAAATTCTTTCAAACCCTGTTTTCAACCCGCCGTCTGGCTTTTGGGCTGAATTTGCTTGGATTGATATTGGCTTTCGTCATCTTCTACGTGCTGATGGCCGAGGTGAAATGGGTGCACGATTTCGACAAGTTTCACGATGGTTCGGAGCGCATTTTTCGAGTGGATGGCGAAATGCCATACAAGCACTGCTTCAATGGTCGAGTGGGGGAAATGCTGTTGGAGAACAACGCAGAAGCCGTTGAAGCCGCAGTCTATTTTGTACAAGGTGCCAATTTGACTCCTTCCACCTACGACATCTTAGACAGTGATACAACATTGGAGTTCAAGAGCATCAGCGTTCCCATACGAGACACGACCAAAGAGTTACCCAAAGTTTTCACCTTTGACATGGTAGAAGGAAATGCAGAGGACTTCGAGACCCCTAACGCCGACTTCTTTCCTTTGAGCCTTTGTCAGAAGCTCTTCGGCATGGAAGGGCCCTACG
>JAFUNW010000263.1 GCA_017472905.1 Bacteroidaceae bacterium | reverse complement strand
AATACGTCCTGTATTCGTTTCCATTTTCCTTTTTTTACGTTGTATCGATTCAAAACTAAATTACCGTTTCCGGAAGCTCCATCGCGGTATGCAAATAACAAATCTCCGTCTTTGAGTGAATAGAATTCCGGATAGGTTACGTTCTTTTCATTTTTATTTATCATCGGAATTAATTCTCCTAATTCTAAAGAACCGGGAGCTTTGCTACGACAATATTTAAGAGGTGTTCCATGATGGTCAAATGCTACGTGGAGATAACCTTTCCCATCTACCATCAGACTAATCGTGTTGTGTGCATCTTTACAATTTCCTTTGTATACAGAGCGTTTGAGTGTCCATTGGTTACTTCCGCCGGTACGACTTCCTAAAGTAAGGAAGCCTTCAGAGTCATAATAAGCTATGTATTGTTTCCCTGCATAAGTAACTAATGAGTTATTTCGAAAAACAGGCGTATTGACCGAAGTCTGACTCCATCCTTTCCCGACTTCGCTTAACTCTTGTGCTTCTACATGGTGGTTATATCCCCCTATTAATGCTCCAATTAGGCATAATTTGAAAATACTTTTTCTCATGTTTATATGTATAAAATTAATATTTATGATGAATTATTTATTAGGTTTTATAATCTTAAATTTGTGACTGAATACCGTCATGGCAAAAATACGAAATTTTATTTGTTATAACCAAGAAAATAGATAATAATGTAGATATTCAGTTATATATTGCCGGAATTATAGGGCTGTGGTAGATAGACAGTTATATTAGGAGGGCTTTTATTAAAAGAAAAAGGTTCGCGATAAAATCACAAACCTTTTTCTAATAAGTAATGAACTAAATTCTTATTTCTTTATAAAGATTTTGCTATTACCACTATCTGTTTTTAGAATATAGGTACCGGCATTCAGCATGGATACATCAATTGTAGTAACTCCGTCTACTAATGTATTTGTTGTTAATTTAAGACCGGATGTAGAATAAATCGTTGCAGTTGTAGCTTGTGGGTCATTGACGTAGAGTGAAGTGAGTGCTATCGCCGGCTGAATTGTTAAGCTGTTGGCTTGTTCTACTAATGTTCCATTCTGTATACTGCTAGCAGTCGCATCGGCAATAATAACATATGCCATTTTATCTTTTGCTGATGTAGATTCTGCAGAAGTGTCTATTTGCTTATAAAAAACAACTTTAGTCCCGGTGGATAATGCACGATAACGCAAAATACAGGCTACATCTGATTCGTTGCTTTGTAGTCCGGCAAAATAATACGCATTGGTCAATGGTTCATTGAATTCTACTGTATAAGAGGTCTTACCCATTTCTTCTTCTCCATGTTTGGCCAAAATCATTTTGTTATTGCCCAAATATGCTTGTCCTGGAGCTATCGCGAAATAGTGTACAGTTTGTTTTGGAAAACCACTAACAGTAACCCCGGCTTGACGTACTAGTTTTATTTTAAATCCAGTATTTGTAACATCCGATATTCTGTGCATGAATGGATAAGTTATTTGAGAAGTTGTTACTGTAGCTAAAACGATCGGAGTTGTTCCTTCTGGGAATGGAGTGGAGAATGTCACTTGTACTTCTTCGCTTCCAACTTTTTCAGGTACAGCTGCGGCTTCATAAGGAAGTTCTCCGAATGAACCGTTTCCGTTTTTGATAACCATGTAATCTGTACTATCAACGGTACTCAATTCAGTATAAGTATTGTCTACAGTCCAGGGGAAATAGCGGAATTCAAACCGGTCGCTACGAACAGTACGTACATGCGGCGTAGTTGGTACATTAACATTGTTACGACTTGTCACACCGGTTATAACTGTCGGTTCCTCTTCAAAAGCTTTATGGAAGAAATTATAAGTATAATCAGTGTTGGTGATGCGCATACGACCGTATTGGAAATCATCGAAACCTTCACTACCGCTTACAGATATTTCAACTTCATTGGTCATATAGGTTCTGCCATTGCATCCGTATTCAACAACTCGATAGGTGAAGACGCCTAAATCACCTTCTGTCAATTCATCGCGATGCGTATTTTTGGTTGTTAATTCAGTACTTGTATATACAGTTTCAAATTCCCCTTTATCTTTTTTGCGTTGGATGGCAAAAGAGTCTGCCAATTCTCCATTTTTGCTTTCCCATGTAAGTGTTACTTTATTAAGGGCTGCAAGATAAGTTCCTGTCAAATCTATTGGACTGTTAAATACTGCTTTAGGAACTACACATTCTGCAATTGCGGGGTTATAAGCCATGCGCGATGGATTTTTGGCATAATATTCTCCAGCCGGTGTAAGTGCTCCATTTATAAACATCTTACGACAATCTTGTACATTTTGATAAATAGAATAGCGCTCTACGAAATAGGCTGTATCTAATACTTGAAGAATGCCTTTCAGACGATTTAATTGATGGGCTTGGTTTGCTGCAGAAGCTGAACGGTCAGCATCAGGCCAATGTGTTTCTGTTGTCCAATTGGCTCCATCGTTCCATTCTGTAATCCAAATAGGACGGCCGGTACGTTGATGTACATATTTCAAATCATTGTACCATTGTTGCGGAGATTTGTTTGCCCAATAACAGTGCAATGCAACAAAGTCTATACGATATCCTTTGGCTATACATTTGTCGAAAAACTCATAGAAATAGTTGTTCGGGGAAGTTGTAGCCAAACAACCGATGCGAAGTCCGGATGCAAACAAACCTGGATGTCCGTCTACTGCTTGGTCTACTGTTAGATAAACCTCTTTGTTATCACCAGTATTGTCTGGTTCATTATTTCCCAATACGTGAGTTACATTGGCATTTTTTCCATTAATTTCACTCCATCCCGGCCATGCTCCTTTGCTGGCACTGCCATCGTAGCTTTTTCCTGATTCATGATGACGTTGAGGTACATATTCACGGTCGGTCTTAGTATTGTCGCCGGCATCCCATGCATACCACCAAGTAACTCCAAGGGTTTCTATTTCATTGGCATCCCATCCACACCAACCTTTTTTAGTCGGCCAGTTCCAACGGAAGATACGTATGAATGAAGCTTTACCACGAAGCTCGGGCTGCATTTCTGAAATCTCCAAATCATCATCACTGGCAATAAATACTCGGCTGTATCCACTTCCATCACTATTATTAGCGAATGTAGCCATATATCCACGTTTTAGTTTAAAGGAACGGATGGAGTTGTCGAATGCTCCCAATGATGTGTAATAAGTTCCAGGAATAAACTGATTTTTGGATTCTCCTCCAAAATCTTTTTCGGTATATACCGTTAGGGGATAATATGTATTTCCGTGAGGCATAACTACGGCACCGTTACCATAAATAACAACTCGTGCATTGATGTTATTGGAAAAAGCTTCACCGTTAATTAGAATGTTATTGGCACACTTTGCTATAACCTCGGATGGTT
>JAFUNW010000026.1 GCA_017472905.1 Bacteroidaceae bacterium | reverse complement strand
GCAATCAGTCTAACGGACGTGCAAATTTCACCGACCCGATTTTCGGAGAATGGGGAAAAGGCGGTAAATACGGACAGGCAAATGTGCAAATCGAATACCAAGACGTGGCACGAGCAATCTTGTGTACTACTTTTGACGGTACGCCCGGATTAATTCCGGCAACCGTAAGCGGAGGAGAGGAGTTCTCCATTGAATTGGGATACCCAATTCCGGAAAACATAAACGACCTGAACAAAATGAAACTCGTATCTGTCCTTATAGACAATACGACCGGCCGCGTTATCAACGCTGCAGTCTTACCCATTTCCGATGTAGATCCGAATGCGATTGAAGAGGCAGAAGGAGAAAAAGCTCCTTACGCGAGATCCGGAAAAGGCGCAGTACACGTTACCTTTATGCACGAAGGAAATGCAGAAGTGATGTTGTATAATCTTAGCGGAATGCTAATTAACCATACTTCGGCTCTTGTTGAAAAAGGAACAACCTTACGCGTTGACGCACTTGGACAAAGTGGAATCTTTGTCGCAAAAATTATTGCAGACAACAACGTAACTCTCCAAAAAGTCATAGTGAAATAACCATTTCATTATTTAATGAACGAAAGAGGCTCTCCGAATAAACGACAGAGCCTCTTTTCTTTTATCCGGAGTCTTTTATCGTTCAATCTGTCTTTGTTTCTGTAACCGTCTCTATTTCATTATTGTCAGCCTGATATACAAGAGATTAGACTGAGCTGGAAAATCCGCGAGTCGCACTTGAAAATCTGCTGCCCAGCAGAGTTCCGTCCGCCGTGCAACAGAGTTTCGTCTGCTGCACGGCAAAAAGTTGTCTGCAGTGCAGCAGATTTTTGGGAGCGACTCGCACTTCTCCGGCAGCTCTACCTTCAATCTATTTTTCCGATTCACAGACATACGATGAGAACAAATAACAGCAAAAAAGCGATTCTACGTCCCCAGGTCAAGGTTGTCGTAGAACCGCTTTGAGTATCCCATTCTAATCTCTTACAGTCGATCTATCGTTTGAAACAGCTTCATACTGTTCGAACCTTTGATGAGTATATAATATCCCGATGGAGATTCACGATTCAAAGCTTCGTTAACCTCTTCCACATTCTCAAAACACCGCATTCCGTCCAAAGCTACAGCCGTAAACTCACTTCCGACCAGCCAAATATTCTCCAACTTCGTTCCTGCAAGAAAGTCTACAATTCGTTGGTGTTCTTGTTGACTGCTTTCGCCCAACTCTTTCATGTCTCCAAGAATTGCCATCTTAGGAGCTACCGCCATGTCTCGGAAGTTGACAAGAGCAGCCATCATACTTGTAGGATTGGCATTGTATGCATCCACAATCAGTCTATTTTTGCCGGTTTCCATCAATTGAGAGCGATTGTTTCGGGGAACATAAGCAGCCAAAGCCGAATCAATTTGATCCGGAGAGACCTCGAAATAACGACCAATTGTAATGGCTGCAAGCATATTATCTAAATTATAACTTCCTATAAGTTGCGTTTGTACTTCATGCCAATCCGACATCCCCACCCTCCATCGAAAACGAAGGAATGGTGCACAATCTACAACTTCACCATTTACAGCCACCCGTGCTGCTTCTGAAGGTCGCCCATAAGTTACCTGCTGCAATCCCCCTGCAATCTGTTTCAAATGGTTGTTTTCGTCATTTAAGAAAATAAGTCCGGAAGGACGATGGCGCAGAAAATCATACAACTCTCCCTTGGTACGTATCACCCCCTCAAACGAGCCGAATCCCAACAAATGAGCCATTCCTACATTGGTTATCAGTCCAAAATCCGGTTCTGCAATCTCGACTAACTCTTTAATATCTCCCGGATGACTGGCTCCCATCTCAATAATAGCCAGTTGATGCGCTTTAGTCAATTGCAACAAAGTCAACGGTACCCCGATTTGATTATTCAAGTTACCCTGTGTAGCCCACAACGTATATTTCCGGCTTAACACAGTGGCTAGTAATTCCTTGGTAGTTGTCTTCCCGTTCGTTCCGGTTATTCCAATTATTGGCAATCCCAATGCTCGGCGATGATAATTGGCCAGCTTCTGCAATGTTAACAATACATCATCAACCAATATAACTCTGGAATCATTGGCATCCGCATACGCTTCCTCATCTACTACAGCATAAGCACATCCTTGATCCAAAGCTTTCCGAGCGTATGCATTACCATTGAAATTCGCACCCTTTAAGGCAAAAAAGATGGCTCCGGGCACACACTTGCGACTATCAGTCGTCACTTGCGGATGCTCCAAAAATAGCTGATATAAAGTTGAAATCTCCATGACTAAACTCTGTTTTTTATTGTTTTGTGTGCAAAGATACGTGAAAAAGGACGCAAAAAGTACACAATTCCAAGAATTGTATGTACTTTTGTGGTTAAGATTGTATAAATAGAACTATAACATGATTACCCATCCTTCTTTATCGCTTTTGCAGAACGGCCTTTTATCGGACTTTTCTACGCCTCGCGTCATGGGGATACTAAACGTTACGCCTGATTCGTTTTATTCGGCCAGTCGCAAGGAGTCGGAAGAAGCCATAGCCAACCGAGTAGAACAAATAATCAGCGAAGGGGGTGATTTCATAGACATCGGCGCCTATTCGTCTCGTCCGGGAGCAGAAGATATCCCCTTAAAAGTAGAGATGGAGCGCATGCGAAAAGCATTAAGTGTAGTCCGCAAGGTAGCACCCGAAGCAATGCTCTCTATCGACACGTTTCGTTCAGAAGTTGCAGTCATGAGTGTAGAAGAATTTGGAGCGGGAATAATCAACGATATTTCGGCCGGAGAACTAGACGACCGAATGTTTGACACCGTAGCCCGCTTAGGAGTAGCCTACATCATGATGCACATGCAGGGAACTCCGCAAACCATGCATCAACAAGCCAAAGATGTCAAAGAGGAAGAATTCATAAAAGAGATATTCGGATATTTTGCCATACGCATCCAGGAACTACATGAACGAGGGGTGAAAGACATCATTCTTGACCCCGGATTCGGATTTGGAAAAACATTGGAGCAGAACTACCTGCTCATCAGATGGCTGAAAGAATTCAAAATATTTGAGCTGCCCATATTGGTCGGAGTGTCACGCAAATCAATGATATACAAGACATTGGAATGTAGCCCGGAGGAAGCATTAAACGGGACTACATCGCTTCATACGCACGCATTGATGCAGGGAGCCAACATCCTGCGCGTACATGATGTAAAAGAAGCCGTAGAGTGTGTAAAACTATACCGCAAGGTAATGAATCAATAACCCTTTAAAGAAAAATAATCATCGTGTTTATCGAATTTGGGATAAAAGACTTTATCGACATCCTTTTAGTAGCTTTTTTGCTTTACCACCTTTACAAGTTGATGAAAGAGAGCGGCTCGTTGAATATCTTCGTAGGCGTCCTTGTTTTTTTGGTCATTGGGGTGTTGGTGTCCGGAGTATTGGAAATGCGCCTGCTGGGATCTATCTTGAACATGTTGCAGAGCGTAGGTATCATAGCCATAATCGTTCTTTTTCAAGAAGAGATACGCCGTTTTTTATTCTCTCTAGGTGGTCGCCATCGTGCCGGAAGTTTATGGAAGCTTCTGCGCGGAGCCAAGAGCGAGAAGATAGAGCATTCCGAAATCATGCCGGTAGTAATGGCCTGCTTGAACATGAGTAAGCAAAAAACAGGAGCTTTGATTGTATTCGAACGAGAGGTCCCTTTGGGCGAAGTGATACGCAGTGGAGAGGTAATCCATGCCGACATCAATCAACGGCTCATTGAAAATATATTCTTCAAAAACAGTCCGCTCCACGATGGCGCCATGATTATCAGCGAAAAGCGCATCATGGCAGCCGGATGTATATTACCCGTATCGCATGACTTAGATATACCTAAACATTTGGGACTACGCCATCGCGCTGCACTCGGTATTTCGCAAGCCTCAGACGCCTTGGTCGTAATTGTTTCAGAAGAAACCGGAGGAATCTCCATTGCTAAAAACGGACGCTTCCGCTTACGCCTCTCCGCCGAAGATTTGGAAAGAGCTTTAACCGATGAATTATTGAACGGTTGATTCGAATCAACCGTTTACCATATCAATAAATTCGTAAACACCTCCGGCAAGCCCCAACAGCAATATACCGCCCAAGCACAACGCAAAGGCCAATTTGTCTCCCCAGCCCAGGCACAAAGCCGAAAAACCGGCAGCACCTTTTTCATCAGAGGGACTAATGTACATGGCACGAACAAGAAGCAAATAATAATAGAGCGAAATAACCGTATTAAGCAATGCTATCAGCAATATAGGATAGAACCCGCCACCGGCCGCACTCATAAAGACGAAAAATTTACTGAAAAAGCCACTGAAAGGCGGAATACCGGCCAAAGAGAACAATCCCAACATCATAACGAAAGCCAAACGAGGATGAGCCGCTGCAAAACCATTGTAATCATCGCGCTCGACTAAACCTGTCTTGTTCTCAACGACACCAATCACCCCGAATACGGCCAAGTTTGCGGCCAGATAAACCAATATGTAATAGACTAAGGCTGTTTGTCCGGAAGGAACTCCTTGAAGCATCGCAAGCAAAATGTAACCGGCTTGCGAGATGCTACTGAAAGCCATGAATCGTTTCAAGTCGGTCTGACGCAAAGCCATCAGATTACCAAGCGTAATCGTAATAACAATTAGCACTTGAAGTGCCAACTGCCATTTCTGAATCATAACGGGAAATACCTGCATAAGAATACACATTAAAGCCATAGCAGCCGCACCTTTACTAACTACCGACAGATATGCTGCAACAGGCGTTGGAGCACCTTGATAGGAATCGGCTGTCCAAAGATGGAAAGGAACCAAAGAAAGCTTAAAGCCCATGCCTGCAAGGAAAAATGCAAGCGAAAGCAGTTGAAGCGGAGAGCCGGAAAGACGAAGGGCCAAGTCGGAGAAATAGAGTGTACCGGTCGTACCATAAATAAACGATAGTCCAAACAGCATCAATCCTGAAGAGAATAGAGCCGTCAAGATATATTTTGCACCGGCCTCTGCCGAATGGTGGCGAAACTTATCAAAGGCAACCAATGTAGACATGGGAATGGAAGCCAACTCCAAACCGATAAAGAACAATAGAAAATGGCCGGAACTAAGCATGAAATTCATACCAAGCAGCGTACTGAGGACCAGCACATAAAATTCGCCCTGTTTTAAACGATTCTCCTCGCTATGAAGCCATTCACCTGCAAAAAGGAAAACAATCAGGGTTCCCAATCCTAAAATTATTTTCATCACATTTGCTATAGGAGTGGAAACATACATTCCACCAAACAAGGACAATTGACCACCCCCTAAATTCCAGGCTGAGAACAACAGATAACAGGACATCAAGCCGCAAACCAAAGGATGAAATATACGGCGTGCACGGCCCACAGCCAACAAATCATAGAAAAATACGAATAGAAGAACGAACGTCAAAGCCCATTCACTATGCATGGAAAAAAAATCAGAATACACTTTTTATATCTTTATTAAATTATACACTTTTAAAGTTTAGTTCGAGCAAAAACCTCGTCAGTTTCACAGTCGCAAGCTCAACCATTAGCCAAAATGGAGCCAACTCCTTCGCCTATTAAATCACTCAGCCAAAATGGAGCTAATCCCATGCCGGCCACTGCACAAATCAAACATATGACAACCAAACGCTCGTCCCATGTAGCGTCCGTAAGCGCCAAGTGATGTTCATCGGTACATCGTCCATAAAGCATACGCCCAACAACACGCACCATGTAGACAGCTGTTATGACAATGCTGGTACAAGCCAACAATGTACAAACTCGATGAAAGAGGTCGGTATGTTGAAAAGAGCCGACAAAGATGGTCATTTCAGCAACAAATCCACTTAAACCCGGTAACCCCAAATTAGCCAGACCCGCAACGACATACCCTACACTCAAGAAAGGCAGGACTTGCATTAGGCCGCGCATTTCACGGACATCGCGCGTATGAGTACGTCCATATATCATACCAATCAAAGCAAAAAACAAGGCAGTCATCAATCCATGACTCAACATCTGAAGAATGGCCCCGGTACAAGACGTACGTGTCATCATCAATAAAGCAAAAAGAACCAAGCCACAGTGACTAACCGATGAATAGGCATTGATATACTTCAAATCGGTCTGTACACAAGCACAAAACGCTCCATAAACAACTGAGATTGTAGTCAGAATCAAAAATATCCAACTCAATTCCTCTGCTGCATCAGGCAACAGATAGATAGCTACCCGAAAACATCCGTATCCTCCTAATTTCATCAACACCCCGGCATGAAGCATAGAAACTGCTGTCGGAGCTGACGCATGACCATCCGGGCTCCATGTATGAAACGGGAAAAGTGCGCCCAACACACCAAAGCCAATAAATACAAAAGGAAAGAATATCTTTTGAACTTCGAGAGGAATATTGTTCAACGCCGCAATTTCCAAAACATTCATCGTTTGCGCTCCGCTTCCAAAAAAGATTCCTAAAATACCAATCAAGAGCAAAGCAGACCCTCCCATCAACATCAAAGTCAATTTCATAGCTGCATACTCTTTGCGGCCACTTCCCCACACTCCGATAAGCAGATACATCGGAATCAAAGCTATCTCATAAAACATAAACATGGCAAAAAGGTCTACGGAAATAAAGAATCCATAAACTCCAACAGCCAAAAGGCAATACCATAGGAAATAAGATTTTGCTTGAGCAATACGCCACGATGCAAACGTACCGGTAAAAACAATAATGGACGAAAGCAACAACATCAACACAGATATGCCATCTACCCCTACTGCATAAGATATTCTCAACGGAGCATACCAAACACAGCTGGCTGTATAAAGCATCGGAGACACATCACCGCCAGCCCGCAGAGAAAGGAAAGAGACCGTAAGCCAAACAGATAAAGCTAACAAACACGAAGCTCCTATAACCATGACACCACGTATCTGACCCAATGTACGAGATAACCATACACCCGCCATCATTATGATTGGCAATAATACAAACAGACTTAATATATTCATTTGTTTAACTGGATTTTTAAAGTACTACACAATTTACCATAGCAACAGAAGCAGAGTCAATCCCAATGCTCCGGCCAAGAACCAGATGCAATAACGTTGTATGCTTCCGCTCTGCATCGCACGTACCTCCTCGGAGGAAGCTTGTGCCGCCCATGCAAGGAAATCCATCGAACCATCTATC
>JAFUNW010000262.1 GCA_017472905.1 Bacteroidaceae bacterium | reverse complement strand
TATAATCTATGAGATGGATATACACGGCTTGCTTCCCTTACGACTCGTGGAGTAGTAACAGCGCCACCAACATGTATTTGCCATCATTGTCTTCATTTGTCTTTTTTATTGTTTTCTGGGCGCAAAGTTATGTGTTATTTTTTATTGTACAAAACATTTGCCCTGTTTTTTCTATCAACATGCAGATTTGTTTATTGTTCGGCAGGGAGGAGGTTATTGTCAAAATCGTCTTTTTTCATTTCCTCTTTATTTTATTGTATATGATGTATATCGAATTATACCTTGCAAAGGTAGATAGAAATACTTAAATCCGGTTCTTTTTAAAGAAAATTTACGGTTCTCGGAGCAAAAAAATACATAGGCAATTATATTACAGTTGAATCAATTCGGTTTTTTGCCGAACAAATCAAGTTAGCGATAAAGTCACCTCCAAAAAAGTATCTTAAGATAAACTGGCTACAATCCTGAGATGCCTGAAAATGCCCAAAAACAATCCCGGCAACAACTTCGAGGTTGATTGCCGGGATTGGGATTTTTGTTAAGTACTTGTGCTTATTTAAGCAAGATATTCCATGCTACTGCTCTACGTAAATCAAGTCGAGCTTGGTATATTTACGCTCTGTGGCATTGTTCCAATGTTCCATCAGTCCGAGGGGAGAGGTAAGCGGCTTACCGTCCTGTTCCGGGTCGTAAACAACTCCCGAGACGGTATGGGGAATGGTGGCAGCTTCGCGGAGGTATTCGTCACAATAGTTAAAGCTCCGGAATTCGGGCCATTCGCCAATGAGCATGTCCATACCTACTGCATCGCACGCCACTTCGTCTTGTGAGACAAGGATGCTGCAACACCAATCGTTGTTGAAAGGCGGTTTCTGCCATTTGGGATAAGGCTTGCCGTTTACGTGACGGCTACCGTAGGTCCCGTCTATCAAAAAAAGGAGGCATTTCCGGCCCAGATGTTCGTGTCCCATCCAGTCGACCATCGTCTTGTATCCCGGACGTCCATGCTTCTTATCGGGACTGATGCCGTTGTGGGCATTCTTGCGCCATTGCAGTGCAATATCGGTTGCACCATACCAGTTCTTGGCAGTCAGGGTGACTCCCGGTCCGTTGTGAGTCTTCAGCAAAGCCGAGTTTATCAGGTAGTCGGCATCTACAATACACTTGGCCAATCCGCGTGCCATCCGTCCGTTGTCGACAGAATACTTGACTTGCTCGGGATAATACTCGCACTTGGTACGTCCCTCTCCTCCGAGGTTGTCAACAAAGAGAACGTTGGGAAATTCGCGATGGATTTTGTTATAGATGCTATCGGTAATGGCCCGACTCGGTTCGCACACGATGATGTCTTCTTCCAAAACTCCGGCATCGTTTACCAGACTGCGCACCAAAGCCAACGTAACGAAAGGCGAAGAATTCAGATCAATCGTATCCCGATGGGTAATGGCATTGTTCATGTTCAACTTGATGGCTATTTTCTCGCCTCTCTTGTAGCCCTTGTTGCCTTTTCCTTGCGTTTTATTGAAATGTTTGAAAAGAGATTTCCACCCCTTTCCGACCTTTTTCTCTCCGGAAAGTGCCGTTATTGCTCCTCGTACCATCTCATCGGCTTTTGCCTGATTGTTCCAACGGTCTTCTACCCACAAACCGGACTCGCCATCCCACGAAGCAACACCGGGATTGTGTACCCACACTACTCGTCCGGGATGCAGCCCTTTTCCCTCGCCTATCGGCTCATTGGGCTTTACAAACTGTTTGGGCTGTGCTACAGCCATCCATGCGGTCAAAAGTGCGCATGCCACCAACATTGTCTTTCTCATCTTTATCATACTTATCCTATTCTGTTTTTCTAAAATCAAATACCAAGCGAATGTGAAAGCCCTCATCTCCAGATTTGATACGGATGTTATAAGGTTGGCTCTCCGGGCCTAGTTGTTCCAAAGGCTTATAGCTTTGGATGGGAGGAATGGATAGCAGAAACGAGATGTCTCCTTTTGGGAAAGAGACCATGCTCCGCTCTTGCTTACGTGAAAGAGTTTCTTGTAAGCCACCCATCTCACCGGGAGTTTGGTCTATGGGTTCTTCGGGAGTAAAGAGACGAAGGTAAAGCCCTTCGTTCAACGTGCTGACACACCATGAACTGCCGTCCTTGTTCTGCATCTCCATCCAACGAAAGTCGCTGCGATAGCCCTTGAACTCGGGATAAAGAGGAGGGGTAGGCGAATTGTAATTACCCGTCACAGTGTTGTTGTAGGCCAATGACCAAAGGCCGAACTGTTGTCCCTTAAGACGGTTCTTCCACACACGATAAGGACCACGCCCTACCCAATGTACACTGTCCACTCGATGTTCAGGATATGCAAAGGTAAGCCCCAAAGTCCACTTGCCCTCTTCGGTAAGGAAATCCCGCAATCCATGTCCACGCTCATCGTTCAACATCACGGCATCCATGTGCAACAATCCGTCAGGTGTCTGTCTCCATTGGATACTGTCAATGCCACCCTTGTACCAGAAGGTGTTCACTACTGTTCCGTCTGCTTCAGTATATTGCTTATGCTTGCTAATCTCGACCTTCATTCCAACGGGGAAAGGACCTACGAGACTGTCGATGGCAAACATGCCATTCTTATCGAAAGCTATCATTCCCGACTTTGCCGATGCTGTTGTAGCGATTGCCTGTTCTTCGGCTCGATGAATGGGAGCCGTCCAATGACACACCTCTTCACCTTTGTTATATGCAACAAGCTCCAATACATCCCCTTTATGGAAATCATTAGGAACATCAAAGCAAGCATAACCGCTCTCGCCGGGAGTAATAGCAGGCAAAGTCACGTTACCCTCGGAAAGAACTTTGCCCGCAAGGTTTTTCACACGGTATTTCATGCTACACTCGGCCAGACCGGTAAACAGATAGCGGTTGGAAACGAGCACCCGGCCGTCAAAAGACGGACCTACGTGCAGGCGGTCGATGTAGATGGGACTCCACACCTCGCGAATGGTATAGAAACTGGCCTCGGGTTGGCGGTAAGCATCGAGACAACCATCGGGACCATGCCCTCCATCGCTGTCGAGAATACAATCCTTGATGTCGAATCCCTTTTGTCCGAATCTCTTTCCGGCAGATTTCCCGGTCGGCATATCGGTACGGCGCACTGCTTCATCGACATAGGCCCACAAGAAAGCCCCGGCAAATAGCGGTGAACGTGTCCAATGGCTCCACATATCTTCCAACGCCGCACCTTGTCCTTTATCGTACTTGCCATGAAGAAACTCTGTAGGCATGAATATGTTCTGCCCATTGTGCAGACGGTAGGTTCCGGTCTGATAGGCCGGATAATGGTGTGTATCGATTCCGTTGAAGTCACTCCAAGGATGGATGACGTGGCGTTGCTGAATGTCCCATTGGGCGAACAAGGTGTCAACGATGCGGTTCCATCCTCCCTCGTTCCCATTACTCCAAATGAAGACAGAAGGGTGATTTACATCGCGCAAAACAAACTCGCGCACCATGCGAACGGCCGTTGTGTCGTCATAACGTGTCTGCCAACCGGCCAACTCATTGAGATAAAGCAGACCGATGGAATCGCATATATCCAGGAAATGGCGGTCGCCGGGATAGTGACAACGCACCGCATTCATGTTCATCTGTTTAATCAAACAAGCATCTTGCAGACTCATGGCCGGAGAAAGTGCGCGTCCGGTCTCGGGATGAAAACAATGGCGATTGGTTCCTTTAACGACCAACTTGGTCCCGTTCAAGTATATACCATCGTGTGGACGTACCTCAAGGGTTCGAAAACCGATTTTCTGCGTCACGCAATGGCCGCTCTCCGCCAAAGTGAACGTTGCCGCATAGAGATTGGGACTCTCCGGAGTCCAAGTCTTGGGGTTGGAATAACGCCAACAACCCTTTTCTGCATCGTAAGGAATGGGAACTCCATCAATCGCGAGCGTCACATCTCCCCCGGAGGTTGTCTCTACCTTGGCATAGATTTCTCCATCAGCCCGGGCATCGATACTGACCTGACGAATATGTTCTTTGGGAAGAATCTCTATGTAAACGGGACGGTAAATACCTCCGAACAACCACCAATCGGCCCTGCGTTCGGCTGAATTCACGCTCTTATTGGCCGACTCTTTACAGACCAATACTTCCAAAGTCTGTCGCTTTCCCGGCCGAATAAATGGAGTGACATCGTAAGCAAATTCTGTAAATCCGCCCTGATGAACCGGACCGACCTGTTGACCATCGATCCAAACGTGCGCATCGGTCATCACCCCTTCAAAGACCATACGGTAGACATCTCCCTTCGGCAGACAAAAGGTAGTGCGATAACGCCCCGTTTCCATAGAAGGCTTCAATCCCTTGGTTTTGTAAAAACGTCCGTAGGTATAATCCCCAAAACCTTGCAGTTCCCAACAACTGGGTACTTCTATCTTTTTCCACCGCCCGCTATTCTGTCCGGAAGAACAAAAGAAATCCCACGTGCGGGTATGCTCGGCATCCGTACCGCTTAAATATATACGGCGAGTGCTATTTTCGCTCTGCGCAAAAATATTCATCGCAAAGAAGAGAGCAAAGAAAATTATCCAACACTGTTTCATACGTTTTTCGTTTGTGAATGGCATCCTGTCGGCAAATGTACGAAAAAAGCCTCATGCCCAAAAACAAATTCCAATACATTTCTACGATATGTCCCAAAGAACCGAATATCAAGTCCCGGACTATCTGATTAGGAAAAATTCTTTGTGACTCTGTGTCTCTGTGTTCCAAACAAAAAATGTATTTTGATACACTCTCGGAACGGGTTTTAGCACACCCGGAAAAGCACTCCAAAAAAGCGCAAGCCGCTCTCAAAAATCTGCCGTGCAACAGAGTTTCGTCCGCCGTGCAGCAAAAGTTCATCTGCTCGGCAGCAAAAATTGCTCCGCCGTGCAGCAGATTTTGTTCCGCAAGGCAGCAGATTTTGTTCCCAAAGCCACAAGTTCTAGAAACAGACCTTTTTTCCTATTTTTCAACCACATATTCAATAAAAACTGCATCAAAAAGTGTGCCAATATACGCTTTTTCACTATCTTCGCACCAATAACCCCAAAAAGAGCAAATTAAAATGAAATTATCAGAGGGTACAACTCTGCAAGGAGGTAAATACCGCATCGAAAAGAGTCTTGGACAAGGAGGCTTCGGCATCACCTATCTGGCCGAAGACACCCGGCTACGCAGGCAGGTGGTCATCAAGGAGTTTTTCATCGGAGAACTCTGTTTCCGAGAAAACGAAACTTCGCAAGTGACGGTGCTTTCGGAAGGAGGACGGAAGAAGGTCGACCATTTCCGGAAGAAGTTTTTTCGCGAAGCACAGATTGTGGGCGGCTTGAATCATCCGAACATCATCACCATCCATGACGTATTCGAGGAGAACAATACGGCCTATTATGTCATGGATTATCATCCCAACGGGTCGCTGCAAGACAAGCTGAAAGAGCTGAGAGGTCCGATGGCGGAAGCCGATGCGTTGCGCTACATTCGTCAGGTGGCCGATGCGTTGGATGAAATACATAAAAAACAGTTACGCCACCTTGATGTGAAGCCGAGTAACATCATGCTCAACCAACGCGGCGAAGCGGTGCTCATCGACTTCGGACTGGTCAAGGTCTACGATGAGGAGGGAAATCCCTTGAGCACCCATTCCTCTACACAAAACGGCTATTCTTCTTGTTTTTCACCGATGGAGCAGGTTTTTTCCGATAAAGATACAGTCTTTACTCCGGCAACGGATATTTACGCGTTGGGGGCTACCTTATATAATCTGGTGGAGGGAACCGTTCCGCCGACTATCGACAAGGTGGCGAAAATGAAAGGCAATTTGCCCTTCTCCGACACCACTTCGCAGCCGATGCGCAAGGCCATTACCGAGGCGATGCAGCTCAATGCCGAAGACCGTCCGCAAACCATAGCCGAGTTCTTGAAGCTGCTTCCGCTGAAGGCCACCGACCCAAGTGTGGCTTATCAGAAAGATCTGGCCGAAGGTATCGCTTTCTTCCAAGTCGGAAAATATGTCAAGGCTTTGTCGCGTTTCCTTGTGTTACTGAGAGTGTATCCGGCCCATAAAGCGGAAATCGAGGAGTGGATGATGAAGTGTACGGAGAAGATGAACGATTCGGAATCGGGTGGAGGGGAAACCTTGCGGCGCAAAGATAATCCGCCTACACCTCCGAAACCAACTCCTACACCTGCTCCTAGGCCCAAAATAGTAAAAGACGCCTTGTTGCTGGTTTTGATTGTTGCGTTGGCTTTCATCTTCCTTCCGAAGAATTGCAAAGGAGGAGGGGAATTGCAATCTATCGATGAATTTGGGGTAGATACCCCTGTTGTAGATTCGTTTCCTGTAGATTCTGCTTGGGTAGATTCAATTGAAAATGATGTATTTTGGGTTGATTCGGTAGATACGTCAGTTGTGGATACCGCCTACTATAGGGAACTCAATAGCCACCAATACGTGGATCTTGGCTTAAGCGTGATATGGGCGACTTGCAATGTAGGGGCTTCCCGCCCGAGCGATTATGGCGATTACTTTGCGTGGGGAGAGATTAGCCCGAAATCGGAATATACGAAGGAAAACAGTGTAACTTGGGAAAAGAGTTTGGGCGACATTGGTGGCAATGTTCAATACGATGCTGCTCGTGCAGGTTTGGGCGGCAGTTGGCGATTGCCGACTTTTGATGAGCTCATTGAACTTAAGGAGAAGTGCAAGTGGACGTGGACCACTCAAGGCGGTCATAACGGCTATAAAGTTACGGGCCCGAGTGGTAAGTCGATATTTCTTCCTGCTGCCGGTTGGCACTACGGAGCTTCGCCCAACTACGTAGGAGAGTGCGGCTACTATTGGAGTTCCTCGCCCTACGAGAGTGATACTCAGAGAGCGTACTTCCTTTACTTCCATAGCAGTCATTGCGACTGGCTTTGGTATCATCGCGGCTTCGGTCGCAGTGTCCGCCCCGTTTCTGACTAGAAGCGAAGCGCATTCGATTTATTTTTTATTTCAGAGCGGACATAAACGGTCCGCTCTTTTTTTCTTTCTCTTTCCTCCACACTCCTTGTCATGTTGAGCGCAGTCGAAACATCTTTGGGAAAGCAAGAGTATCTTAGCTGTCCCCCTGTCTTAGGGACTTGCAAAACTATTGGCCTTTTTTCGCTATCGCTCAAGGAAACTTCTCCTCTAACTCCTAGTGAGCGAAGCGAACGATAACTCCTTTAACTCCTTTGACTAAAAAGTTCCTTCGACTCCGTAAAGTACGCTCTGAATGAACGCAGGTAAACTTTTTAAAGAGACACCAATATAAAGAAAGAGGAGAAATGCTCCATAGGAACATCCCTCCTCTTTCTTTTTTTTATCTATCTCCGAAGTTGAACTTACTCGACTTCGCTATAGTCCAATACATTCTTTCGATTTGCAAGAATACGATCATACTCTTCACGAGAACCCACGACAATCTTATCAAACTCACGCTGACCAGTACCGGCAGGAATCTTGTGACCGCAGATAACGTTTTCTTTCATACCTTCCAAACGGTCGGTCTTTCCATTGATAGCTGCATCATTGAGCACCTTGGTTGTCTCTTGGAACGAAGCTGCCGACATAAAGCTGGAAGTCTGCAAAGCTGCACGAGTAATACCTTGAAGAATCTGAGT
>JAFUNW010000025.1 GCA_017472905.1 Bacteroidaceae bacterium | reverse complement strand
TTTTGAGCTTTCTTGATGCAATCGGAGAGTAATTTGTATCCTTCTTGAGCCGATTGGGATGTTTCTGCCAACTTCTTGTAATCACTCATCAAAATATAGTCTTTGGGAATTTTAATGCCTGATTGGAGCGATAATACATCCTTATATAAATTGTTGTCATCGTCTGTTTGGGCGTTTGTTGAATCATCAATAATATCTTCAGCTTGCGGCTCTTCTGGGTTCGTAAACTCTACGGAGGAGGTGTCGCTGAGTTTGTAGAGAGTCTCAGCTTCTCCAATGGTACAACAGAGTAGGGCACAACAACAAAGCAACCAAGCAGCACTTCCGGTTTTAGCCAATCGACTCATGGGGTGGCTTGTCGTTTGTATCATCTCAATGAATCGGCGGCGGATGAACGAATGGTTGAATCCGTTGGCTATCATGATATCGCCATGCATTACCTCTTCGAGCAGGATGGCCTGATACGAGTAGACATCCTCACCTGAGGCCAATACATCGTTGTCTGCTTCGAATTCATGAACATTGCGTAATTCGCTGAGGCTCCACCAAAGAATCGGATTGAACCAAAAGAGTCGAGTAAGGCTTTCTGCAATCCATACATCCAGATAGTGGCGGTGGGCGATGTGTGCTTGTTCATGCCTAAGAATCATTCGTCTTTGTTGCGAAGTAAGAAATTTTGGAAGAAAAATGGTGCGATGGAATGAAAAAGGTGCTTTTACAATCTCTCCTGACAGAATACGAATGTTTCGCTCTTTGTCTATCTCACTAATGGAAGCTTTTTTAATATGCTTCAATTGGAATAGATTGATAACAAACGGGATGCACAACAGACAAACAATCAACAGGTAAGCAATGATGATTATCTCTTTTTCGCTCCAATTGCCGGTTGAAATTGTAGGTTGGAGCATGTTTTCCTCAATGGCTTCGATTTTAGTCGAAAAGTCCGAGAAAGGCAATACACTGAGTGGCTGTTCAGGTATGTTCGTTTCTTCCATTTGAATCCATTTTATAGTGGGTTGGGGCCTGTATACCTCTACTTGTATGAGTGAAATGGTCAAAGCTATTAATGGAAGGATTAATAAATATAATCGTTTGGATTGATAAGTAGCTTGTTTTCGCCATACCATCCAATAAAGAAACATCAACAAGGCCGATGCAAGGATGAATCGTCCGGCTGTAATTAGAATAGGAGTGAATGCTTCCATAAATTTATTTCGTAATTAGTAGAATCTCTTTCAATTTGAACGTTTTATCACTGGGAGTTAGGGGAATATCTAACTCCCAGTGAACGAAGCGAATGTTTTTGTTTCGCTTTTTACAACTTCATTTAATAACTTCATTTACTTATAGCTTATTGGGGCTTTTCATGTACATCCAACTCTTCGATATATTGGGGTGAACCGCTGTTGCTGAGTCGGTCGGACAGTTTAACGAAACCATCAACCAAATCAACCTTGGTGACCTCTTCGGGAAGTGGGGGAAAGACATAAACGAAGCGCACAAATTCGCCAGATTGTCCATGAATCCAAAGTTTGGTATCGAGTGGAAAGTGTTCAACATAGCGTAGCATATATTCTTTACCACTTTCTGAGTCAATGAGTTTCATGGTAGAAGGAAAGCTAAACCAATGCCAATCCCAATAAATTTGATGTGTCTCAGTTACGTATGTACAATCTTTTCCTCGTGAAACATAATATCGGTTATTGAGATGATTGTAAAAGGAGTAGCGAGGATTGGGATTACCCGGTACTATTTGAGGTTTTAGTCTGTACACATTGGTGAAGACCGGCCACGTATTTTCATTAGGAACAGTATAGTTGGGGGATTTGTCGCGCTCCATTACCGGGGCATGGTTCTCGGGTTTATCCGATAAATTTTTTAGTACCGAACTACTGGATGCCGCTTCGGTCAATGGGGAATAGTCGCCATCTTCTATCACTCTGCTTCCATTGGGAAGTCGATAGATTCCGTCTTTTTCGAGAGTTATATCCGCTCTTTTGAAAAGCTTTTTGGCATATTTCGCAGCTTTGGGTTCTACCTTTTTATGCTTCATCTTACCATTGTTTGCTCGTGTCATTAACTTTTGGCGATAAGCTTTGGATTTAGCTATGCGTGTTGTCAGTTCTTCGTAAGCTTCTCGTGCTTGTACATCGTTTTCTGCTTGCTTCTTGAAGCTGCTCATGGGGATTACTCCTTGTGGAAGTTTCAAGCCTGATTGCCAAGAGATAACTTGGTCATTGTTGTTGTCGGATGCCAAACTTTTCATGCTTTCTGCAAAACAGATTGTTGCACATAGGGCCATTGTCCAAATGTTTTTTGTCATACTGAAATTTGTTTTCATAAGGTTTTTTATTTATAGGTTAGTAATTGTTTTCAGCTTCTTTATCGGAAGGATTTTCTTCTTCTCTCTGCATGCTTTTTTTCAAGATGGCAATTAATTCCTGTATCTCTTCGGTTGGCAGCCGTTCATACTTAGCAAAGAAAGAGACAAGGGATGACCACGAACCTTTAAACAATGTGTTTCGGGTCTCTTCCATGAAGCCTTTGGTATATTCTTCGCGGGTCATGATGGGGGAGTAGACGTGTTGCTTTCCGTTGGGCTTTGCTGCAACAATACCTTTCTTTACAAGTACGCGCATCACGGTGAGTACGGTGGTGTAGGCCGGATGTGGCTCGGGCAACATTTCCATCAATTCATTGACGGTAGCATTCCCTTTATCCCAAAGCAGATTCATCATGTGTAGTTCTGCTTTGGTAAGGCTGCGATGTTTGGTATCAAGGTTCATATTCTTCTGGATTTTGTTACATTGATTGATTTTTCGATGCAAATGTAATGGGCTTTAGAATAGTCAACAACTAAATTAACCGTAGTTGAAAGGTTTTTAAGAAATATTTGCTTTATAGCATTTTGAATAGCAATAAATGCCTCTATATGTTTGGGATAAAAAAATCTGTATCTTTCCCGGTCAACAACCGTATTTAGATACCTGATTGGCGAACGATGTATAGGGGGATTCTCCTTTTGGGAAATAGCGTGTTATGAAATATTAACATCCTCGTAAAATTCTGTATTATAGTATTTTACATTCTATTATGGCGGATATTGTGAATGGAAATGGTTTTGCTCTTATCGAAAAAAAAGAGTAAATTTACACTCGAAAAGTATTATTTATCAATAAAAAAAACAGTAAAGATATGTCGAAAACCTATGCCATTCAAGTAGAAAAAAGCCGTACATTACTAGCCGGTTTGAGGAAAAATTTAGAAGCAGCTTCTAATTTGGGTATTACCAAAGAAGAGTTGGATAAGTTGGAAAAAGATTCGGAGGAAGCAGATCGAATGAATACAGAGTTGGATGTTCTTCGTGCTGAAGTAAGCGAAAAAGAAAGCGTGGCCAACAAAAAGTTGACTGAGGTTAGAACACAGGTTCAATCAATGAAAATCCTAATCA
>JAFUNW010000261.1 GCA_017472905.1 Bacteroidaceae bacterium | reverse complement strand
CCCAAAGCGTAAATATCTGTTGCGGGAGTGAAAATCGAGGAACTACTTCCTTGCATCTGTTCCAAAGGAGCAAATCCGGGTGAAAAGCCATTTAAGGTAGAAGATGCTGTGTTCAATGGATTACCCTTTTCGTCATAGACTTTAACCAATCCAAAGTCTATCAATATGGCATTCCCATCATTATTGAGCATGATGTTGCCCGGTTTTATATCCAAATGGCGCAACGAGCGTTTCTTAACCTCTTCATTTTCTATGGCCGGCATCTTTTGTTCGTGGATATAGGCCAATGCATCGGCTACCTGTTTGGTATATCGCAGTGCATCCGTTTCGGGAAGAGGAGCACCGTTCATTGTCTTGAGTTTGTCGGCTAATGAACCGTTGGCATGATATTCCATGACGTAGTAGGCTGTGCCGTTTTCCTCAAAGACATCGAAGATGCGAATGATGTTCGGATGATTCAGATTAAAAATGGTCTCTGCTTCCCGAAGAAACTTTTTGCGGAAATGCTCTACTGTTCGGCGACCTCCTTCAGAGAGTACCGTCATTTGCGAGAATTGTTCATCGCGACAGCAAAGTTCCCGTATGAAAAACTCCTTGATAGCGACTTTTGCTTTGCGTTGCTTCCATTCCGCCAAATAGGTAATGCCGAATCCTCCTTGTCCGAGACACTTTTCGATGCAGTATTTACCTCCTTGCAGAGTTGTACCCTCTGATAATTTCATGTTAATTTCCTCTTTTTCCGGTTATTGCTGCGAAGATAGTGAAAAAGAGAATATTGGGAAACTTTTTGCTATGTTTTTTTATTGAATGTGCGGTTGGGATATAAAAAAGAAGTAGGCTTATAGAGGGTGCGACTTGCGCTTGAAAATCTGCCGTGCAGCAGAGTTCCGTCCGCCGTGCAGCAAAAGTTCGTCTGCTGCACGGCAAAAATTGCTCCGCCGTGCAGCAGATTTTCAAGAGCGACCGGCTCTTTTTTGAGAGTAAGTTTGGGGAGAAATGCTAATCAGCCTTTATATATATAATAAGGTGTAAGGGCTGTGCCAAAATACATTTTGTTTGGAACACAGAGACACGAAGACACAGAGTTCTTTCTATAAATCCGTGAATATCTGATTAGAAAAAATCTCTGTGTCTCTGTGTTCTATAAAAAGTCAATTATGACACCCTCCAGAGAGCGGAATAAGATAGGGGTTGCAATCAATACACCCAAACGATTTGGTTGGCGATGATGTATGTGCCGGTCGGTAGAGCGAGGAATTGTGTTCCGGGTCTAAGGTCGGCATTCTTTACCAGCGTGCCGTTCAAGGTGTATATCGGTAGGATGCATTTCTTGTTTGCTTGGATAGAGATTCCTCCGGCATGAGTGGTAATGTGGATGTCTTTGTTGTTTTCTGCAAAGGCCGAATGGATGTTTGTGCTTTCTTTTCCCCAATAATAGAGACGAAAGTCATCGGCTTGGAACCAACCTTTAGTTCCAGAACCGGTACCCGAAGAACGTACTCCGATGCGAAGAGATTCCCCTTCGGGAAGAAAGATGTCCGATACAGTGAAAGGGAACCACGTGTTGTTGCCTGTACCGGAAACTTTGGTCAACTTCTCGGAATTGTATATTTCACCTCCTGCTTGTGCATACAGACGTTGGTCGGTCAGGAAACTTATGCCATCGGTATTGCGGAGTGCTCCTTCCAAGGTATAGAAACCGGCCGGTAGGGAAGCTACAGTCTGGTAAAGGTCGATGGAGGTGATGTTTCCATAACAGAGACTGACAAAATAGGAGCCGTCTGCAGCCGGCCGGTCGCTCCATGTATCGAACGATTCCCATCCCGAAGTCTGTTTGAATACATTCCATCCGGTAGTTTTGTTCTCGAAACTTGGGTTAACAAGAAACTCCGTCATGTCGAAACATTTCCCGTTTGCCGGCAGGGTTGTTTTCTTGGCTTGCTGCATGCTGTTCGATAAATCGGTTGTGGCAGCCTTCACTTCGTCCAATGTAGAAAAAGAGGAGGCATAAACCTCCTCTGCTTTTTGGATTTCCTCTGCAAACAGCGTTTTCTCCTCTCCTTCGGCAATGTCGGTTAGAAAGTCGGTCGCTGTATCCAGGGTTGTTTTCAATTCCTTCATGCTACTCATGGTCAGTCGGGCAGCATCCATCGCATCGCTCAGTTGTGAGATGGCAGTCTCCATTGCGACTTTGTCCTTTCCCAAAGCAGAAGTTGCATACTCGATCGCTTCTTCCAAAGGAGTACGCATAGCGCCAGCAACGGTAGTGAGGTCTATACCGGATGCATCATCGATGAGACCTTGCAAGCGGTTTCTTAACAGGGATAAGTCTTCTTCGGCTCCTTCAATCTCCAGGGTGACTTCTTCGGATATGGCAGAAGCGATGGTGAGTGTTCCGCTGTATTTGGCTTGCAGAACGTAGCTTCCTCCGTATGGGAAATTGGCGGTGTATGTTGCGGTCCCGTCAGAGGAGACAGGCAATGTTCCGATCACTTTTCCGTTAGCGAGTAATTGGATATAGTCTTTGCCTTCTTCGGTTCTTCCGGAAACGGAGATGACAACCTCAAAAGGTGTGCCGCTGACAAGCTTTCCCTCCTCGTCCTTTGAGACAGAGAGGCTAACGGATGCTTCTTCGCTTCGTTCGAGGGGAGTTATCCGGTAAAGTCCACTGGCATGTGAGCGCAAAACGGGAACGAACTCATCGGCTTTGAAGATTCCTTCTTCTTTTCCGCTCCACATTTCGGTGATTTTACAAGGTTGTTCGGCTGCAAATCCCAGACTTGTCAAATCAAGTGTGCAAGGAGCACTTTGGTCCGGTGCGGGGTCTTGGGTAAATACCCGGAACTCCATTGTGGCTCCGGAAGCAGCATTTTTTACATCATCGTCAAATCCGACCGTAGTTTTGAACGTCACATATTCATGTCCTTCAGGCAAGGTGAATGTCAGCATGGAAGGTGCATTTACTCCGAATCCCTTGTCGTATGCAATGCCTTCAACGGTCAGGGTGTTGCCATCGTTGTTCTTGTTCAGCTTGGGTGTTGTCCATCCGTTAACAGGGTTGCTGTCCCATCCGATGGAGGTTAATGAAACTTCGTTCCCCTCTTTGTCTACCAATACCGGGTTGAGCCAATCGGCATGGTCGTAGCTGAGTCCGTCTCCTCCGTTGGTTACTACCAGATAGAGTTTCTCTGCCCCTGCAATGTTTGCTTCCAAGGATGTACTTTGACGATTTGCGGCTCGACTAATCAGTCCGCTGCCAGCCACTTGCTTTCCTGGATCGACTTTCAGTGTGATGCTTCCGGCATTGCCGTCAGTTACTTCCTCCCGGATAGTCGGGTCTTCTGCGAATACCATGAACTCCACAGACGATTTGCTGCCTTGGTCGCTTCCGGTGTTGTCAATGCCGCACATGGCAGTGAACTTCACGGCCTCTTCGGGT
>JAFUNW010000024.1 GCA_017472905.1 Bacteroidaceae bacterium | reverse complement strand
TGTTAATCAACGGGGTAAATGCATTCATAATGAAAATCGCAAATGACATACCCTCGGGATAAGCACCGAACAAACGGATTACAACGGTCAAAAAACCAATAGCTACACCATAGATAATCATTCCTTTGTGGCTCATTGGTGATGTTACATAATCGGTCGCCATAAAAATAGCTCCTAACATAACACCTCCGGACAATAAATGAGCTATAGGAGAAGCGTAAATAGTCGGGTTAACCAAATACATAATTCCCGAAAAAACAAAGACAGAACCCAAAACGCTAACCGGAATATGCCATGTAATAATCTTCTTCCACAACATATAACCTAAGCCTAACAAAAGGGCTGCTGCACTGACTTCACCAATACATCCATAATCACCACCAATGAACATTTCCCATGCACTAGGTAACTTCTCCAAAGCAGAAGCATCCCCATTTATCGCTAATTTCATTAAAGACAAAGGAGTTGCAGCTGTCGTAACATCGGTATAAGATGTCCATTGAAACTGTACCGGCCAACTTGTCATCTGCACAGGGAATGAAATCAACAAAAAGATACGTCCGACCAAAGCTGGATTGAATGGATTGCATCCCAAACCGCCAAATGTCATCTTTCCGACACCAATAGCGACTAACGCACCTATAATAATAATCCAAATCGGAAGATTAGACGGAAGGTTAAAAGCTAACAAAATACCCGTTAAGGCAGCCGAGCCGTCACAAATAGTAGAACAATCTTTCTTCAGAATAAACTTAGTAATGGCCCACTCAAAGAAAATACAAGCTGCCACCGAAGTCAACGTAACTACCAAAGAACCCAAGCCATAGGCATAAAATGACCAAATTAGAGCCGGAATCAAAGCGATAATTACGCCATACATATTACGCTCCACACTATCGTTGTTATGTACGTGGGGCGACAATGATACGATTAATTTATTTGCCATAATTCTTTTGTTTTATTTTGCATTGCGGGCACGAATAATACCCATTACTGTAGACTTGCCCATACGAATCATATCCAATAAAGGACGATTAGACGGACAGGTAAATTGGCATGAGCCACATTCGATACAAGAAACAATATCTTCCTTCTCAGCTCGTTCCCATTCTTCATGAGCAGACAGAACAGATAACAAGAAAGGCTCTAATCCCATTGGACATGCACTCACACATTTCGCACAGCGAATACAAGGTTTAGCCTCTCCACGTTTAGCTTCTTTTTCATTCATGATAAGAACTCCGGACGAACCTTTGCAAATAGGAACTTCAATATTCATCAAAGCTTTTCCCATCATCGGACCTCCACCTATCACTTTTCCGGTATCGGCTGGTAGTCCTCCGGTAGCTTCAATCAATTGACTCATTGGAGTACCCATACGAGTCAAGAAATTCGAAGGTTTAGATACACTCTTTCCTGTTACTGTTACTATACGCTCAAACAATGGTTTGTTCTTCATTACTGCCTCATATACAGCATAAGCCGTACCTACATTTTGTACAACAGCTCCAACACTGATAGGTATAGCGGGAGGAGCAGGTACTTGGCGACCAATAACCGCATCAATCAATTGTTTCTCACCTCCTTGCGGATATTTTACTTTCAATGGTACAATTTCTATACCCGGATAGGAAGCGGCTTTCTCTTGCATCAATTTGATAGCATCAGGCTTATTATTTTCAAT
>JAFUNW010000260.1 GCA_017472905.1 Bacteroidaceae bacterium | reverse complement strand
TTTCCGCTTACCGGCTGCAATGGACAATCGTCCTTTGAAATTCGAAGAGTTTGAGGCAATGACTCCCCAAACAATTTATGTTAGTGCAACACCTGCAGACTATGAACTGATAAAATGTGAGGGCATTGTTGTAGACCAGGTAATACGCCCTACAGGATTGTTAGATCCCATGATAGATGTACGTCCAAGTTTGAATCAGATTGATGATTTAATGGAAGAGATACAACAGCGAGTAGAAAAAGAAGAACGGGTATTGGTAACAACTCTGACCAAGAGAATGGCAGAAGAATTAAGCGAATATTTGCTAGAAAATAACGTTCAATGTAACTACATACACAGTGATGTAGACACATTGGAACGAGTGAAAATTATGGACGATTTACGTGCCGGTATATATGATGTACTTATCGGAGTAAACTTATTACGTGAAGGACTTGATTTACCGGAAGTATCATTAGTTGCCATTCTGGATGCAGATAAAGAAGGCTTCCTAAGAAGCCACCGTTCACTGACTCAAACTGCAGGTCGAGCTGCACGCAATGTCAACGGGAAAGTGATTATGTATGCTGACAAGATTACTGAAAGCATGCAATTGACCATAGACGAGACCAATCGCAGACGCGAAAAGCAGTTGGCTTACAATGAAGCAAACGGCATAGTTCCTACACAGATAAAAAAAGAGCGTAAAATGGCCGATTTGATTAATTCGAGACCTGAAGACAAAGATATTGAGAAAGAAAACAAAAATACTCGAACGAAAGTTTCTCCGAAAACATATAGTCAACCACAAGAAGAAACAAGCAGAGCCGCAGATCCAATTGTTGTATATATGAGCAAACCTCAATTGGAGAAGAGCATAGAACGCACACGCAAACTGATGACCGAAGCAGCCAAAAGACTTGATTTCATTGAAGCGGCACAATATCGCGATGAGCTATTGAAGTTAGAAGAGATTCTAAAACAAAAAGAATAACTACTGGCTTTACCTTTTTATTTTTCTACTTTATCAGTCTCACAATTCTTACTCCGGTTTGACTTTTTAAGGAATTGGAATAATGATAAAGGGTTTGACAGTCAAGTACCACCTTTTTATATTTCATGGATGCATGCAGTAAGTGTAGCTTTCCTTCAACCCAAACAGCAAAACCCAAATGAGAAACATCCAATCCGGATAAACAAGTAGTCAAAGCCAATACATCTCCATCCTGAATGGGTAAAACATCTGCCTTTTTGTTTAACGCATTCTTGGGTATATAATGAACTTTACGCCCAATAAGTCGTTTTTCACATTGACGTATTAATTCTAAAAAATATGAATTTTCAGTCAATTGCCGATATTTCTCTGGGTGTCGACTCATATAATCGGTCTGCAACGTTTGTACAGCGGAAAAAGGCAATTGCTCAACCGAAACCTCTTCAACCAGCCCCATTGAACAGTTATCTTCAATCCAATCACTGAAATAATGAAGGCGAGAAGGATACTCTTCTAATCGACCTTGACGATAACGCAAAGTACAGAGAGCATCCGTAAAAGCCTGGAAATTGGGTTGCACATGCTCACTTGCTATACATAGGGCCAAGACAGTCTCTACAAAAGTAGTACAATCCAGTTCATGCAGGTTTACGACTAATTGTTCCTGCTTTCCGACTTCCAAAGTTCCGGCAACATAGGGTGTACCCAAAAATTTTTTAGCAAAAAATAATATGCGACTCTCACTCTTGGGTAATCCGGATGATTCATCTAACAAACGTTCGACCAACATACTATCAGCCTGAGTATAAACGACCGAGCGAGCCAGACACTCCCCGCCTCCTCCAATCCATTTACAAAATATAAGGAGAGAAAACAACCAAATGACCTTTTTCATTGTTAAAAAGCTTCTTTTTCGGCCATAAAGGTAAGCATAATTAATCTTTTTGTGCTACTTTTGTGTTTAAAAGAAAAATAAAAGTACGATTTATGAAGAATTTACTCACATATACTTTGTTTTTGACAGCACTTTCTGGCCTACCGTTTCTTGCTTTTGGTCAAAATAATGTAGTAAACGTTCCCCATATTAAAACCTTACAAGTAAAAGCAAACGATAACTGGATGGCCCCTCCTGTCATTTATTTGGGAACAAATGATTTTATTGAAATCTCATTCGATGAATTGACCCACGAATATCATCGATACACCTATCAAATACAGCATTGCAATGCAGATTGGACTGTGGATGATTTATTCGAAACGGATTATCTTGCTGGATTCAACAACAACGTCATTGATGATTTTCAGAATTCACTCAACACTACCATGTTATATACACATTATCGTTTTCGCTTGCCAAATCCACAAGCACAACTTCTGATTTCGGGAAACTACTTAGTGTCTGTCTATGGCGAAGACGATAGCGAAAATCCGGTATTGCAAGCATGTTTTTCTGTCGTATCTCCTCAAGTAGGCATTTCAGCCAACGTAACCGGAAATACAGACATTGACACCAACGACAGCCATCAACAAGTAAGTTTCAACATCAATTACGGAGGAATGAATGTTGTTTCTCCTCAAGCGGAATTCAAAGCGCGTGTCTATCAGAACCGCCGAGCTGATAATTGTGTATCGGATATTGAGCCAAGCTACCTATTACCCAATCAATTGCAATACGTCCACAATAGGAAACTGATTTTCGAAGCCGGTAACGAATACCGCAGATTCGAAATTGTCAATGTAAACGATGTATCTCCCGGAGTAGAGCAAATACGTTTCTTCGATCCCTATTACCATGCTGTACTCCTACCCGACTATCCTCGTATCAACTACAGTTACGACCAAGACCAAGACGGACTCTATTACATCCGCTACGACATGGCACAAGACAATGCGACCGAAGCTGATTACCTATTTATACACTTTACATTGAACTATGATGAACCTTTGCCTGATGGGAATTTCTATCTGAACGGAGAGTTTACATACGACCGCTTTTCCGATGAATTCGCCATGACTTACAATGAAAAAGACCATGCTTACGAATCGGTGCAACTCCTAAAGTAGGGTTCATACAACTGGCTCTACCTATTTGTTCCCGAAGGAAGCACACGAGGAGAAACAGCCCAAGCTGCCGGAAACTTTTACGAAACAGAAAACGAATACCTTATATATATATATCACAGAGGAATGGGCGACCGATACGACAAATTAGTCGGAATCAAATCCATTAGATATACGCAAGATTAATTTGTCTACCATTTAACCCAATGGGGAAAAAGAGGAAATTCAACTAAAATCTCCTCTTACAAAACTTTTAATCTATTTTATCAAGTTTATCAAGCTTTTCTGGAAATCTTTAATTCTACTAGAAAAGCGACTAACAAGCCGAGTCCTCCAAACAACAAGACGCTGGCACCGTAAAGGCAAGATTTCAATTGATAGCT
>JAFUNW010000259.1 GCA_017472905.1 Bacteroidaceae bacterium | reverse complement strand
GTCCACCTCAAACTCATGACGCAAATAGCGTGCTCCCAAACGGCTCCATTGCGTTTCACTCTCACCGGGCAAAGCGGCATCCAATCCTATCCAACGTCCTCCCCAATGGTTCTCTATCAGTAATCCCATGCTCCACGAAGACGACTCACTCCAAGCCGTCTCACCCACTGAAGTTTGTACACGTACTTTCCAATAAGCCCGTTGATTGCTTTTGAGAGGGGTTCCTTTGTAAGAGAGCCATACTGAAGAATCGCTCTCCACCACACCGGAGTCCCACAAGTCTCCCTTATCTTCGGTCAGTTTCTCCGGAGTGGAAGCAACCAGAATACGATAACTCTTTTGTACGACATTCCTTTCCGAAGAGTTGATTTTCCAACTTAATCGAGGGGTTTGAACATCGATTCCCATTGGAGCTACCAAATTCTCTACACGCAAATCGGTCAAAGAAACCGACGGAGTCTTTGACTTGCGAGCCAAAGCATTCAGGGGGATAAACATTAAAAGCATGGAGCAAAGCAATGCCCATCGCATCATTCCAATTCGTTCGCTTTTCATGAAATTATTCTTATTATATAAATACAATACTGACGGTCTCTCATCACTTTTCAGACAAGAGGCCGTCAGTTATCAAACACATCTTTCTTTTCTATTTTCTAACAGCCCTTATTCTTCTGTCTCCGGAAGTTGGTTTGATACACGAACTCCCTCAAATACATAATTGTAGGTTACTGTTTTACGTCCTGAACGTTGGTTCAATGTAAAATGTATCTCAGCCTTTTGTTCATCCGAGACACGACCATAAACAGGATTTCCGGTCGCATTGGTAGTTACATAATTAGACAATACGAACCCTTGATTTGCATGTCCGATATTTATATTGACTGTTTTATCCAAACTAAATTCCTCACACGTTAACGCAATGTCTGCAACATATGCCGAATCCGTTGCCGATATAACCATCCGACCTTCTGCTTTTACTGAATCCGTCAATCCTTTCTGCACACGAGTAAAAGTTCCTTCAAAAGTTCCTTGCGCATCAATTTCGGGTGTATTTTCAAATACTACAACCCCATTCTCATCGTCATCATCGCAAGAGGATACGAATACCCCCATTGTGCAGAGTGACAAACAAATATAAAATAATTTCTTCATAATTTCAACTACTTTTTAGATTTTGCAATCCGATGACAGGCTACTCTGCAGCCCATCACCGGCTGTTAGATTAATAACCCGGATTCTGATCTTCTTCTGTCATACCTGTATTGGTAGCAATTTCAGCCGCAGGTATCGGACGAAGCCAACGTACATTTCCATGTACATCGCTCATGTCTGCAATAGAAGAAACATTCACATTAAATGCAACATTGTAACGAACCAATTGACGCGTACGGCGCAAATCAATCCAACGAGTAGTTTCAGCAAAGAGTTCACGAGCACGCTCATCCAACAACAAGTCGATAGGTTTGATTACAAAACCGGCATCAACTGCATAATCCGGCTGATAACTTGCAAAGTCTGCTATTTCTGTTGTTTTCGCACGTTTACGAACTGCATTGATTTTATCCAATGCTTTATCATCGTC
>JAFUNW010000258.1 GCA_017472905.1 Bacteroidaceae bacterium | reverse complement strand
GTATGTTGTTGATCATGCTAGAGCTATTGATGTGATATTTCACGAAGGACGGATTGCTGATACTTACAATATCGGTGGATTCAATGAATGGAAAAATATAGATATCATTCACGTGATTATTCGTACGGTAGACCGCCTTCTTGGAAATCCGGAAGGTTATAGTTTGGATTTGATAACGTATGTAACAGATCGCATGGGACATGATCTTCGTTATGCTATAGATTCTACCAAATTGAAGAATGAACTCGGTTGGGAGCCAAGTTTACAATTTGAAGAAGGAATTGAAAAAACAGTGCAATGGTATTTGGATAATCAAGAATGGATGGATAATGTAACGAGCGGAGATTATCAAAATTATTACGATAGCATGTATAAAAACAGATAAGCAAAGTTCTATTACAAAGTATCCTAAGATACTTGCCCATTTATCTTAAGATATTTGGCTAAGTATCTTAGGATACTTTGTTTGCCATTTTTTGATGCGTATTTTTACGAAAAAGGACTAAAGATTGCCTTTTTTGTCTTTTTGAATAAATAAAGTCTTTGTATACAGTACAGAATAGGAACTTTTGCCGTATATTTGCATACATATGAATTAAATTAAACACATTTAAAACAGTAGTATGAAAAAGTTTATTTGGATATGTGCTTTCTGGTGTATGGCTTTAGCTATCGGAGCCCAACAATTTCCGAAAAGAGAATTCCGGGGAGCGTGGATACAATGTGTGAACGGCCAGTTTCAAGGAATGTCCACCGAACAATTACAGCGTACATTAACAGAACAATTGGATAATTTATGTACGGCAGGAATTAATGCTGTAATATTTCAAGTTCGTCCAGAGGCAGATGCATTATACAAGTCGCGCTATGAACCTTGGAGCCGATTCTTGACCGGTGAACAAGGGAAAGCTCCTTCACCTTTGTGGGATCCATTGCTTTTTATGGTAAACGAATGCCATCGGCGTGGGATGGAACTTCATGCATGGATAAATCCTTATCGAGCTAAAACTAAGGGTACAAAGGTGTTGGCAGGACATCATCCGAGTAAACTTTATCCCAATCGATTTATAGCTTATGATGGCCAACTTTTTTTTGATCCGGGATTGCCTGAAAATCGGAAATACATTTGCCAGATAGTAACAGATATAGTGAGCAACTATGATATTGATGCTTTGCATATGGATGACTATTTTTATCCATATCCGACTCCGGGACTCTCGTTTGATGACCAAGCTAGTTTTGCCCGTTATGGACAAGGATTTACGGATATAGGCGATTGGCGTAGAAACAATGTGAATCTATTGATAAAAGAGGTTATGGAAACAGTCCGTTCCATTAAGCCTTGGGTGAAATTCGGCGTATCTCCTTTTGGAATATGGCGCAATCGAAATAGCGATCCGACAGGTAGTGATACCAAAGGATTGCAAAATTACGATCAATTGTATGCGGATGTATTGACATGGGTAAAAGAAGGATGGGTTGATTATAACATTCCTCAAGTATATTGGGAGATTGGACATCCGGCAGCAGATTATGCCAAACTTGTTCCTTGGTGGGCTGAACATTCGACTAATCGTCCCTTGTTTATTGGGCAAGATGTGATGCGTACGGTCGTAAATGCCGACCCGATTAACCCTTCGGTGCACCAACAGCAAGCTAAGATGAATATGCAACGTGCTTATCCGGAAGTAATAAAAGGTAGTTGTCAGTGGCCGGCTAGTGCCGTAGTAGAAAACAAGGGAGGTTATCGTGATGTCTTGAGGAATGAGTATCATCGGTATGTGGCTTTGCAACCTCTTTTCCCTTTTATAGATAATAAAGCTCCCGGTAAGGTGCGTAAAGTAGAAGTCGTATGGACGCAAGACGGACCAATTCTTTTTTGGACAGCTCCCAAAGCAAAGACAGAGATGGATCGTGCTCGCCAATATGTAGTTTACAGATTTGAAAGCAATGAAAAAGTAAATTTGGAAGATGCGACCAAGATTATAGCAATTACGAATCGTACATATTATGCCTTACCTTATGTTGATGGAAAAACCAAATACCGTTATGTCGTAACGGCATTGGATCGTTTGCATAATGAATCGAAAGCGGTAAAGAAAAAAGTTAAGTTGTAGCAACAAATTTATAAACTGTTTGACTTTTGGTAAAATGAAATAAGGAGGGTTGACCGTGAAGGACGTCCCTCCTTGTTTTGTTTGTTCATCTATTTATTGATGACGAAAAATTTACATCCATATTGCTCCAATGATTCCGCATAGAAGAATAAGTTTTATAGGATTTATCTTAAAAAAGCGGTTGCCTATGAATGTGCCTATAAAGAGTAGTATACTGAGGATTACTTGCTTGTGACTTTCACTCCAACTACCGAAATTGTCGCTATTCATCATTAACAAAGCAGCTGATGCAATTAGTCCGACAACAGCAGGGCGTAATCCTCTGAATACAGAGGTGACGAGGGGATGATTTTTGTACTTGATTAACCAGTGGCTGATTGTTAGCATGAGAATAAAAGAGGGGAGTATAACGGCTAAAGTTGCAATAACTGAACCGGCAATGGCGGCAGTGGAAGAATAACCGGCATTGGCCACTGCTGTATAGCCTACGTAGGTTGCAGAATTGATACCTATAGGTCCGGGAGTCATTTGGCTGATAGCTACAATGTCGGTGAATTCAGCCGATGCTATCCAATGATGTTGCTCTACGACTTCGCCTTGTATCATGGAAATCATGGCGTAACCTCCACCGAATCCGAAGAGCCCGATTTTAAAGAATGTAAAAAATAGCTGTATGAATATCATGTTTTTCCTGTTTTAATTTTTGATTTTAATTTACCCCAAAGGAATCCGCCGACTCCGGCTAACGCAATGATAGCAATGGGAGAGACTCCTAGCAGCCAAATTAATAATGTACAGAGAGCCGGAATCCAAATGGTGTATCGATTGATGTTTGCACTTTTGGCTAGATTGAATGTTGGAGATGCAATGAGAGCTACTACGGCCGGACGGATACCTCGAAATATTTTCTCAACAATCTCATAATCCTTGAATTGTTGAAAGAAAAGGGCTATAGCAAGGATTATTAAAAAGGAGGGAAGTATGGTACCAATAGTTGTGGCCAAAGTCCCTTTAAATTTATGTAATTTGTATCCAATGAATATAGCTATATTAACGGCGAAGACCCCCGGCATAGATTGAGATACAGCTAATAAGTCAATGAAATCTTTTTTCTCAATCCACTTCCGTTTATGTACAATTTCGTTTTCTATGAGTGGAATCATGGCATATCCTCCTCCGATGGTGAAGAGGCCTATTTTGAAAAAGATTCTGAAAGCATTTAAATATGGATTATTCACAATTATGTTTTTGAGGTTGATATTGATTTTTAATCTCCTTTTTTCAATTTGTTTCGAACGTATTCGCTTGGCGGACATCCGAAATGTTTCTTGAATACTTCTCGGAAATATTTAGCATCACTGAATCCGAGCATCTCACTGACTTCTGTTATGCTATATTTTTGAGAGAGTAGTATTTCACATGCTTTTTGCATGCGTATTTCTTTGACAATGTCGTTGAGAGATTGTTGCGTAATTGTTTTGATTTTTTGGAACAGGTTGCTTCTGCTCATTCCGATGATGCTACAAAGCTTATCAACAGTGAATTCTTCGTCTCCGATGTGTTCTCTGATTACATTTTTAACTTCAGCTAGAAGTCTTGTTTCTTTTTCTTTAATAGCATTTTTAAATTCTTTAATTCGTGGAAAGGCATCTACGTGCGACAAGCGTTCTTCTAATAACAATCTATTTTCACGGATATTTTTTAATATGGCTCTGACTAACCGGATGTCATAAGGTTTGGTAATGTAGTGGTCAACTTTGAGGTTTAGCCCATGAATAATGCTGTCAATATCGTTCATTGAAGCTAACATTACAATGGGAATGTGGCTCGTATCTATGTTCGATTTTAGGATTTCGCAAAAGTTATCTATGGAGACGTCCGGTAGTTTAAAATCGGATATGATTATGTCCGGTTCTTCCTTTTTTATAAGTTTTAAAGCTATATTTCCGCTGTATGCAACGGTTATATTCCATTCGTTCGCTAAAGTTGTTTCTAGGAATGCAATTTCTTCTTCATTATTTCCGGTGATTAAAATATTTCCTCGTATAATGTTTGTTTGGTATTTTCGCTCTGATTTAGTACGTAACGGTAGGAAGCGTTTTTTTTCGGTGTGATTATATACTGGATAATCGCTTTTCTCAAATTTCTTATAACTAATGTGTGATAAAGGGATTCTTAAGATAAAACATCTTTCAATATATGAGATTTTTCCATATTGAAGATGTCCGCTATGGTTTTGTATAACTTGTTGAACAAGTTTAGATTCGATAGATTCTTCTTTGATTCTTTTTTCTTGAATAGAGATTCCCGGATAAAATTTGTTTGATAGGTTGTATTCTCTTCGTATTAGACTTTTTTCATCTTGACTATAAACTTCAACAACCCAGTCATTATTTTCTATTTGACAAAGAACATGCAAGGAACTTTTTTGTGGTATATATTTAAGAATTTTTATTAGCAAACTATAGAATATGAAATCTATTTTATTCTTGTCGATCCATATTTCAGTAAAGAGGTTGGCGATATTTTCAAAATGTATTTTAATAGCTTTTTCTTCGGTTATTGGTTGGATTAATGAGATGTATTCTTGTATAATAGAATCAAATAAATAGCTAGCAACCAATATCTTTCTTCCTTGGACTTGCTTTTCTGCAATAATAAGGTTGGATATGGATTGCTCTAAATTATTGCAATAATGGACTGCCATTTTCAAATAATCTGTTTCTTGTTGTGTTAGTTGTTTGTTTTCAAGCACTTCTTTAATCGGAGATTTGATTAGTTGAATGGGAGTTTGTAGGTAATTGGCAGTTTCAATAAAAAACTTCACTTTTTCTTGTGATAATTTTTGTGTTTTTCTTAACCAGATGAAACGAGTGAGGAAGAAAAGAATTATTCCACAAACGATTAAATAGAAAGATAATGCTTTTGGGGTTTCCCAAAAAGAAGGCTCTATGACGATTTTGAGCTTTTTATTCTCTATTACTTGAAATGTTTCTTCTGCTAGCGCTTGTATTTGTAAAGTATATTCCCCTGATTCCAAATTCGTTTTTTCAATACGTCCGTTGCTTTTTATTCGTTTCCATTGCTCGTTGATTTCTTGAATTCTCCATTGAATGAATGTGTGATTTGGTGTATCATAATTAATGGTAGATAGTTCGATAGAGAACATGTTTTGGTTATGCGCCAAGCGTAATTCATTGATTGAATCCATACTCTTGAATCCTCGTTTTTTCAGTTCATGACAGAAGTCTTGGTGTGCAACATATATTTTGTCAAATTGGATTTTTGTATGAAAAGGTTGAGGTATTTTGGT
>JAFUNW010000257.1 GCA_017472905.1 Bacteroidaceae bacterium | reverse complement strand
GCCTTCTTCGGGAGAATACATCGTACCATATCCTTGATAGACAAGAACTTGTCCATTGATTGTATCCACAATTTCGAACGAGCCGTCATACAGCAACACTCCGTTGCGGAAATATTTACCTTTCTTGCAATGAAATCCTTCAAAGCAACCTTCGTAGACTTTTTCCAAGGTTTCTCCATCACGTTTCTCCTTACTAACGAGCTTGCCTTCGATGAAAGAAAGAGTATGTGGGTCGAGCAATCCTTTGAAATGAAACGTTTTTTCTGCATTCTCTACCTCGAATGTACCATCCGGATTGCCTTTTTTAAACGTACCGGTGTAGTTAAATCCGTTTTTCTCGAAACAGAAACAACCATATCCGTCCGGCAATCCCTCTTCGGTCTGCATGCCGGTAAATGTTCCGAACTTACAAGGACGGGCCTTTATTTGATTAACATTGAACGCAGAGCGCACCCCGATTATTTCGACCGATGTTCCGGTCTTTGCCGGTTTCGCAGGTTCATTCGGCCGAATCTCTACAAACTCTCCCGGTCTCACAGCAATGGGATATTCCACCGCTTCGCCTTTTCTGGGAGTAAATACCAATTTACAGGGCGTATCCTGAGCAACTTCTTTCCGGAAATTCAATTGATAAACCGGCTTATAATTGTACTTATCAAGCCATTTTACGGTCCAAGCTTTCTTAAATAATTCTTCGCCGTCAATGTAGAGCTGCAACAAACCCTCCATATCTTCCGATGCATGGAAACGCACACCGCCGTTGCGAGCATTATAGATATAATTGGATGCAACATTGACTCCTAAGATATAGGAAAAAACGGATCGAACCCGCTCACGGAAATTCTCAAACGACTTAACTTCATCCGCATGCGACAAGCCGTTGCGATTAGAGATTCCACTTTCCATCAGACGATTGATCAATGTAAGTTCATCCGTATTAGTAAAGAGTTGACGCGCCTGCAACACTTTCATCAAACGGACTGCAAAGTTTCCCAACATATAGTCTTTCTCGGAACAATCTTTAAAGAATGGACGCAAGACCCTGTTCTTATTGACCAGCACCATCAAATAGGCTTCCAACAACTTTTGCAGACTTTGCGAAGCTGCATCCAAATGCGGATTCTCAGGAATCAACGGAAAAACGAGGCGCAAATTTTCCAGGAAACTGTCGAAAAAGGGTTTGATTTTTCCGGAAGTACCTCCACTGACCTTATCTATCTGAGCAAAACTCGGATGCTTGGAAAAATCAACCACCCGAAACATCTCTTCAAAGAATTCGGATAGGTTATCAGGCCTCTGTGTTGCCAACGAAGGCAGTTCTTTATCAATCAAAAGCTTGATGATGTTTTCTTTGAGCTCTTGCTGCTCGGTTTCGCTCAATATTTTGTTTACGTTCTCCTTGTTCGGACGTTTTGAATCTATGTTTTCTCCCATATCTGATTGGTTTTTATCTGTTTATGAATTCAATATTAACTCTTTTCTACTGCCTTATGCAACCATCGACACCAATACATTCCATGCCTGCTTCAGGAATTGCCAACAAGCCCCCAAGAAACCGATGCGCATCCCTACAAACGTGATGTAGAGACTGATACACCCCATCGTGATAATCAACGGATAAGAAATGGCCCAACTATATCGGACGATATCGGTCTGATGTGTTCCGGTTTGAATCCAAATCGTATGAAGATGGAAAGCAAACGTCATGCCCACCAGTATGTCCAATATCCACATGTATTCCGAAAGAATCAGCGGCTTGAAGAGCAACAACGCAAACGTATAGATGGGTACACAATAGGGAGCCAAAGACATGAATATATTATTGGAAGTAGACCAGATTTCGCCTTGCTTTTGGTCGGCATAAAAGGAAACAATTTTTCCCTGAGTCAAGAAAACAAATATTGCGTGAGTCAGTTCGTGAGTAAATACTTGAAGAAACGAATAGGTGCGACCGGCCAAAAAACGAATAAACAAGGCCATCAAAAGAATACCCACTCCAAAATAAAGATAGGTGGGCAATGTGGCCAAAATCCCATTCCAGGACTTTCCGAAAAGATAGGCCGAAAGAAACAAAGCGGCATATATCGCAATGCACTTACATACAAACAAAAGTATTTTATTCATGGTTTTCACTTTTTTAGGTCAATCAATTAATCATCTTCGACAACTCGTTTCTTCGACAAGGTTGGACCGAGTATCGCTCTATCGCCACACACCACATCGTATAGGCCTCCTTCCAAACCACAGAAGTAGGGATTTCCGCTCTCAACTTCGCGAGCCTCCAACATTTGACCGGGGGTAATGAATCTAATCTCATAAAGTTTACCCATCTGCATGCGAGAATTCAGGCTTTTCTGCACATAAAACCGATTATCGCCACAATATTTCAACTCTATCTCCCGATCAGGATGATACTTGAAGCGAACAATCGTTCCTTTCGACAGAATAGCACAACATATCGTATGTGAAAAATTAATTCCGGAACGTCCGTTATACTCAACGACAGAGCCATTTCGGACATCCATCTCTTTACGTAAAGCAGCATATCCACCATATCCTAAAAAGCGAGCTATACGATCCAAATTCTCCTTGCGAGGAGTAGTGTCCCGTTCCCCTTTCTTGTTTCCCAACATGCGTTCCAAGGTTCCGAAAGAGATAGCATAAGGATGGTAGTTGTCTAGGGAACCTTCCCGAAACAGCTGTGCTTTTCGAGCCTGCCGAGCAACCTCGTCCTTCGCTTTCAACAACAAATAAAAGTTACGCACATCAGCCTTTGTTTCCAACTTGTGTCCCAATTTAACGTAAAGTTTTTCCAATATGTATTTATCTAGCATAGGTCTAAGAGTTTAATCCTTTTTTGCAAATATAAACGTTCTATCCGGAACTAGAACTATTTCGTCCATAAAAGTAACATTTCTTAATAAAGGAAGCCTTTCAAATGGCTATGAGACTGCATTATACTAAAAAAGCACGAGTTACAAATCCGTAGCTCGTGCTTTCTTAAACGATTAATAAACTTTATTTTTTCAAAGTTGCAATGCTTTCTTTCAACGATGCAATTTTACTTTCAGCATCGGCCTGTTTCTTACGTTCCATCTCAATCACATTGGCCGGAGCCTTGCTGACAAACTTTTCGTTGCCCAATTTCTTCAAAACACTCTGCAAGAAACCTTCTTGATAGGTCAATTCTGCTTCAAGTTTCTTGATTTCTTCTTCTACATTGATCAACGAACCGAGCGGAACAGCATATTCTGTCGTACCCACCATGAAAGACACAGAACCTTCGGCCTTGCTCTCTACGGTCTCTACCGTTGTAAGATTGCAGAGTTTACAAACAACCGAAGCAAACATGGCCAACGGATTCTCGCCCACTACCTGTAAAGTCAATGCCTCTTTCTGAGCTATATTCTTTTGCAGACGGATGGTACGCACTCCACCGATCACCTCTTTAACGGCTTCAAAATCCTTAATCAATTGCTCATTGCATGAATTGGCAATGCTCAACGGCTGTACCATGATGCTTTCGCCCTCCTTGCGGTCATAGATGTGTTGCCACAACTCTTCCGTAATGAAAGGCATAAAGGGATGAAGCAATTTCAACAAGCTATCAAAGAAAGAGAGAGTCTTTTCATAGGTCTTCCGGTCCATCGGCAAGGCTTTACCCTCCACGTATGCCGGTTTCACCATCTCAAGATACCAACTGGAGAACTCATCCCAGAAGAGTTTGTAAACAGCCATCAACGCCTCACTCAAACGATATTTAGAGAAAAGATCTGCCACTTCATTCGCAGTCTTAGCCAACATCGACTCAAACCACTCTGTAGCCAGAGCAGCATGTTTCGGCTGTTCTACATCTGCCACTTCCCAACCTTTAACCAAACGGAATGCGTTCCATATCTTATTATTGAAATTGCGTCCTTGCTCACACAATGCATCATCAAAAAGAATATCATTACCGGCCGGTGCTGAAAGCATCATTCCCATACGAACACCATCTGCACCATAACGGTCTATGAGGTCAAGCGGATCCGGACTATTACCCAAAGACTTAGACATCTTTCGTCCCAGTTTATCACGTACAATACCGGTGAAATAGACATTCTTGAAAGGCATATCACCCAAATACTCATATCCGGCCATAATCATACGGGCTACCCAAAAGAAAATAATGTCCGGTCCGGTAACCAAATCGCTCGTAGGATAATAGTATTTGATTTCCTCATTGCCGGGATGATTGATTCCATCAAACAAAGAAATCGGCCACAGCCAAGAAGAGAACCACGTATCCAAACAATCATCGTCCTGACGCAAATCAGCCAAGGTCAAACCACTGTTTCCACTCTTCTCCTTAGCCAATTCCAACGCTTTTTCTGCATTCTCGGCAACCACATAACCT
>JAFUNW010000256.1 GCA_017472905.1 Bacteroidaceae bacterium | reverse complement strand
TGTACTCGAAGCGGGACTCGAACCCGCACAGCCGCAATGGCCAAAGGATTTTAAGTCCTTCGTGTCTACCATTCCACCATTCGAGCAACCTTGTATGCAACTCGTGTTATTGACGAAATGCGGTGCAAATTTACAATGAAGTTTCCGATTATGCAAGATTCGACGCACATATTTGTGTATTTTATCGGACGATGGTGTAGCCTCCAAGCGAAGCTGATATTACTCGGTATCTTTGCAGTCCGTAGTTTTTGGTTAATGCTTCTCCCGATAAAGGACGTCCTGAACCTTCACACACATCATATCGAGAATGGCACGTCGGACAAAAGGCCTCAAAATTGGTTTTGTCAATTTGAATTCTGACATTATTTTTTGCTTCTACCGGACATGCCAGGTCATAGGCAAGGGGCACATTGTAGTCTCCGTTGGAATATCCCGATATGAGTAATACGCCACCAAAACCGGTGTAACTTAATGCTGTGTATGCAAAGTTTGCCGGAATATTGTCTTGTTTGACAAAATAGCGATATTCGCCATAGGCATGTACTCCATACGTGTCCCACAATCCTTGATTGTCAAGTTCGATGTTGACGGCAATGGGCGGAATACGCTCATCATTTATGCTCTCGCAAGAGTAAAACATGCAGAGGAATGATGCTAAAATCAATGTTTTAATAGCTCTTGTCATTTTCCGGATAACAACGAATTGAATGCGTTGTGGTATTTGCCAAAGTTAAATTGAGCTAATGTAGTTTGATATAAGTCAGAGATCTTATCGTTGCAAAGATTTCCGATTGAACCTTCATGGGTGTGGTTTACAGTCGGAGGCGCAGAAAATTCTCCGCGTTCAATTGCTAATCCCACTTGTTTGTATGCATCTCTGAATGGTATACCTTCTAATACCAGACGATTAACTTCATCAACAGAAAACATCAGTTCATAGCGCTTGTCTACAAGTATATTGGTGTTCACCTTTACTTGAGAAATCATTGCTGTAACCATGTTTAGTATGGAGATTATCTCGTCAAAAGCCGGCAGGAAGTTTTCTTTTATGAGTTGAAGGTCGCGGAAATATCCCGAGGGCAAATTGTTTGTAATGAGAGTAATCTCATAAGGAAGTGCTTGCAGTTTATTGCATTTTGAGCGGGTCAACTCAAAAACATCGGGATTTTTCTTATGTGGCATGATTGACGAACCTGTTGTATATTCATCAGGGAGTTTGATGAATCCGAAGTTCTGAGAGTTGAACATACAGGCGTCAAAAGCAAGTTTAGATACGGTTGCCGCAACAGAAGCAATTGCTTGAGATACGATGCGCTCGGTTTTTCCTCGTCCCATTTGGGCATATACGACATTGTAGTTCATTGAATCAAAACCGAGTAATGATGTTGTCATTTCCCGGTTGAGAGGGAACGATGAACCATATCCAGCTGCCGAACCGAGCGGATTGCGGTTGGCGACATCATATGCCGCTCGCAAAATGGTGAGGTCGTCAGTCAGCGATTCGGCGTATGCACCAAACCATAGGCCGAATGATGACGGCATGGCTACTTGCAGATGTGTGTATCCGGGTAAT
>JAFUNW010000255.1 GCA_017472905.1 Bacteroidaceae bacterium | reverse complement strand
TACCACTTCAATTGCCTCTGCATAAATAAGTTCTCCCTCTTTGGCCGAACGAATAAAAGTAATATTGGACGTTAGAGAAAATGTCAATTGGCCATGACTATTGGCTACAGCGGCACAAGCTAAATCTGCCAACGTGAAAAGTGCACCACCTTGACATACCCCACCGGCATTCAAATGTGCTTGTGTCACCGTCATACATGCTTTGGCATATCCCGGTTTTACTTCCTGAAGTTCAATCCCTGCATTTGCGGCAAATTGGTCGTTCTTTAAGAATTTCTTAATTGAATCCATAAAACATGAATAGGTTAGATTTTACAAATCTAGCTATTTTATAGGAAACCGTTTTCTATTTCGCCAAGAATTTAAAGTTTTGCAAGTTTGAAACTTAAATAATATTAATTCTAAAGCATACTCTTAGAAAGGAAATACCATATTTTTTACCTTTGTGACGAGTTAGAGAAGAAAAAGTCTCTCTATTTACAAATAGTAAATCTATTAACTAAATAAATTACAAAGAAAAAATGATTAAGAAACATTACATGCCCCTGTTGGTGGCATTGGTTGCCGTACTCACATCATGCGGTAGCAAAATGGGAGAATTACCTTCTGATTATTTCACAACAACTCCTCAAGTATTGGAAGCTGTAGGTGGTCAAGTCCCTGTAACTATCAACGGTAAATTCCCCGAAAAGTATTTTAAAAAGAATGCAATTGTAACCGTTACTCCAATTTTGAAATGGAATGGCGGACAAGCTGTTGGAGAATCTGCTACATTCCAAGGTGAAAAAGTAGAGGGAAACGACCAAACTATCAACTATCGCTTAGGTGGAAGCTACACGTTGAAAACTTCTTTCGACTACGTACCTGAAATGGCTAAGAGCGAACTCTACTTGCAATTTGAAGCTAAAAAAGGAAAAAAAGTAATTACCATTCCGGCTGTCAAAATAGCAGATGGAGTACTTTCTACTTCTGAATTGGTTAGCGGAACATTGCGTAATGCAACTCCGGCCAATGCCGAGGATGCTTTCCAACGCGTTATTAAGCAAGCAAAAGAGGCAAACATCATGTTCCTTATCCAACAAGCCAATGTTCGCGCTAGCGAATTGAAGAGCGAAGAGATGAAAGCTTTCAACGAAACAATGAAGGACGTGAACACTGACACCAAGAACAAAGTATTGAACAACGTAGAGGTAACAGCTTATGCTTCTCCGGATGGTGAATACGGTTTGAACGAAACATTGGCAGGAAACCGTGAAGGAAATGCAGCCAAATATGTAGAAAGACAATTGAAGAAAGAGAAAATCGAAACATCTGTTGATACCAAATACACAGCTGAAGACTGGGAAGGATTCAAAGAATTGGTAGAAAAGAGTAACATCCAAGACAAAGAAGTTATCTTACGCGTACTTTCTATGTACACAGAGCCTGAACAACGCGAAGCTGAAATCAAGAACATCTCTTCTGTCTACAAAACATTGGCAGACGAAATTCTTCCGCAATTGCGCCGCGCACGTTTAACATTGAATTACGAATTGATCGGTCGTTCTGACGATGAAATATTAGAGGCTTATGCTTCTGATGCAAAAGTTTTAAGCGTAGAAGAGTTACTTTATTCTGCTACATTGGTAGAGAGCGCATCAGACAAAGAAGCTATCTACCGCAAAGTAACAGAGCTCTATCCGAACGATTATCGTGCTTATAACAATTTGGCAGAATTGGCTTACAAAGCTGATAATTTAGACACCGCACTTTCTTATTTGCAGAAAGCAGCTTCTATTAATCCTTCTGCCGCAGAGGTAAATACGAACTTAGGTTTGGTTGCATTGGCTCAGGGAGAGAAAGAAAAAGCCGAAACTTATTTGGCCAAAGCTTCCGGATCTAAAGTATTGGAAGAGTCTTTGGGTAACCTCTATATCGCACAAGGACAATATGAACGTGCCGTTAATTCATTCGGTGAAGTAAAGACCAACAGCGCTGCTTTGGCACAAATTTTGGCTAAAGATTACAACAAAGCTAAGAATACATTGGAAGCTGTAGCCAATCCGGATGGTTATACCGACTATTTGATGGCGATCGTAGGTGCACGCACAAACAACGCTTCATTGGTTGTATCCAGCTTGGCCAAAGCCGTGAAGAAAGATCCTTCATTGGCACAAAAAGCATTGAGTGACCTGGAGTTCTCTAAATTCGTAACTGACTCCAACTTCTTGAATTCGTTGAAGTAAAGACACTAC
>JAFUNW010000254.1 GCA_017472905.1 Bacteroidaceae bacterium | reverse complement strand
CCAACGGAGCCAGTGATTTCGGAAACAAGTTTGGTCAGCCTTTGATTTGCGGTTCTGTATTAACATTCGAGCATAAAGAAAACGAAGAGGTCTACGGATACGATAAAGTAATCATGCTGGCCGGTGGTGTCGGCTACGGAACACGCCGCGATTGTCTGAAAGGAGTACCCGAAGCCGGCAACAAGGTTGTCGTAATAGGTGGAGACAACTATCGTATCGGTTTGGGAGGAGGCTCCGTTTCATCTGTTGATACGGGCCGGTATAGCAGCGGTATTGAGTTGAATGCCGTTCAACGCGCCAATGCCGAAATGCAAAAACGTGCATACAATGTTGTACGTGCGTTGTGTGAAGAAGAAGAAAATCCCGTTGTATCTATCCACGATCACGGTTCGGCCGGACACGTAAACTGCCTCAGTGAATTGGTAGAAGAATGCGGCGGTCTCATCGACATGAGCAAGCTCCCCATCGGAGACAAAACATTAAGTGCCAAAGAAATCATCGCCAACGAAAGCCAAGAACGCATGGGATTGCTTATTCAGGAAGAAGCGATCGACCATGTTCGCAAAATCGCTGAACGCGAACGTGCACCGATGTATGTCGTTGGCGAAACAACCGGAGACAAACGTTTTGCTTTCCAACAAGCCGATGGCATTCGCCCGTTTGATTTAGCCGTAGACCAAATGTTCGGTTCTTCTCCGAAAACCTACATGATAGACAAGACCGTTGAACGCAAATACGATGTGGTAACCTACGACATCACTAAGCTCAACGAATATATCCAACAGGTACTTCAATTGGAAGCCGTAGCCTGCAAAGATTGGCTTACGAATAAGGTGGACCGTTGCGTAACGGGACGTGTAGCTCGTCAACAATGCCAAGGAGAATTGCAATTGCCATTAAGCGACTGCGGAGCTGTCGCTTTGGATTATCGAGGAAAGAAAGGTATCGCCACTTCCATTGGTCATGCTCCCCAAGCTGCATTGGCTGACCCTGCTGCCGGTTCGGTACTATCGGTCAGCGAAGCTTTGACAAACCTCGTATTTGCCCCACTTTCCGAAGGATTAGACAGCGTATCCCTTTCAGCCAACTGGATGTGGCCCTGCCGTTCACAAGAAGGAGAAGATGCAAGACTCTACAACGCCGTTGAAGCGTTAAGCAATTTCTGCTGTGCTTTACAGATTAACGTTCCGACAGGAAAAGACTCATTGTCTATGACACAGAAATATCCGGATGGAAGCAAAGTCATAGCCCCCGGTACAGTAATTGTATCTGCCGGAGGAGAGGTTTCCGATATACGTAAGATTGTTTCTCCCGTCATGAAAAACAATCCGAAAAGCAGATTCTACCACATTGATTTCTCGTTCGACAATCTTCAATTAGGAGGTTCAGCTTTTGCACAATCGCAAAATAAAGTAGGAAGCGATGTTCCAACCGTCAAAAATCCCGAATATTTCCGCGATGCTTTCCTTGCCATACAACAGTTAGTAAATGAAGGACTTATCATGGCCGGACATGACATTTCTGCCGGAGGTCTGCTTACTTGCTTGCTGGAAATGTGTTTTGCCAATGTAGAGGGAGGTATCAACATCAACCTTGATAAATTAAAAGGATGCGATATTGTACAGGCTTTATTCGCCGAGAACCCGGGAATAATTATTCAAGTGTCTGACGAAAACTCCGCTCACGTTAAAAAGATTTTGGACGATGCCGGAGTCGGCTATATTAAAATAGGTGTTCCAAGCCAAGAACGTCACATCAACGTAAGCAAAGACGGATATGATTACCAATTCGACATTGACCAATTGCGTGACGTTTGGTATTCAACCTCTTATCTGATGGACCGCAAACAGAGTTTCAATGGAAAAGCCAAAGAACGCTTTGAAAATTACAAGAAGCAGCCATTGGACATCGTTTTCGGTAAGAACTTCACAGGCAAATTAGCTCAATGGGGATTAAATCCTGAACGCCGTACCGCATCAGGAATCAAAGCTGCTGTAATTCGTGAGAAAGGTACAAACTCTGAACGCGAAATGGCCTACTCTTTCTGGTTGGCAGGCTTTGATGTAAAAGACGTAACGATGACAGACCTAATCAGTGGTCGTGAAACTCTTGAGGATGTAAACGTCATTGCTTTTTGTGGAGGATTCTCCAATTCAGACGTATTAGGTTCAGCCAAAGGATGGGCCGGCGCTTTCTTGTTTAACCCCAAGGCAAAAGCAGCACTTGACAATTTCTATGCTCGCGAAGATACCTTATCATTCGGCGTTTGCAACGGATGTCAATTAATGATAGAATTGGGACTTATCAATCCGGAACACCCTGCTGACCAAAAGGCCGAAATGAAACACAATGATTCACACAAATTCGAAAGCAATTTCGTATCATTAACTATTCCGACTAATAACAGTGTCATGTTCGGTTCATTAAGCGGATATAAAATCGGTACATGGGTCGCTCACGGAGAAGGAAAATTCCACTTGCCACTTCCGGAAGAAGCATATAATATTGTAGCAAAATTCACCTACAATGATTATCCTGCCAATCCGAATGGTTCTTCGTATGGAGTTGCTGCAATAGCAAGCAAAGATGGAAGACATCTTGCCATCATGCCGCATCCCGAACGAACCATATTCCCTTGGCAATGCGGTTACTATCCACGTCCCCAAGACGAAGTGACACCTTGGATTGAAGCGTTTGTGAATGCACGTCTGTGGGTTGAAACACATAAAAAATAAATCAATCCGATTATGACCATCCTAACGAGCTATAAGCAATGCTGGATTTCTTTATGAAAACCAATTGCCTATAGCTCGTGTTGTTTTCATACAATCTGTTCTACTATTTTATATGAAACGTTTTGCTTTCTTATTACTTCTTTCGATACTCTTGGAAAGTGGGTTGTCGGTATCCGCACAAAAGTTACAGAACATAGATGTAACCAAAGGGCTCTGCGACCGAAGGGTTTTTTCTATACAAAAAGGACAACCCGGATATATGTGGTTCCTTACTTATGCCGGTATAGACAAATTCGATGGAAAAAACATTAAGCACTACCCACTTAGCTCCGGAAAAGGATACATAGACTCTTATTCAGAAAACAATACACTAAAAACCGATTCACGAGGACGTCCTTGGTTTATCACACCGGAAGGTGAAACCTTTGTATACTGTCAATTGATGGATGAATTTCAATTAATTGAATTACCTCTAGAGATGAGTAACCAGACATTCGATTTGGTAGAACTGACTTCGTATGATGAAATATGGTACTGTAACCGAAAAAACATATATATATATACGATTAATACCGGAGAAACAAAACATATCGAATTAGAGCACGAGCACAGTCGAATTACCAGTGTACTGCAAATCAGCGAAAATAATTATATTATCGGTACGAACGAAACGATTTGTCAAGCAGAAATCCAGAACAATATTCTAAAACCCAAACAAGTCATTACTGACAGTTTCTTTTCACCCAACCTGTTATTCTATCATCCCAAATACAAAATTCTTTTTGCCGGAAGCGATAGTCACGGAATGTTAGTATACGACTTAAACTTAGATTACATTATTCAAACATATACCAACCTAAAGGATACTCCCATCTCTGCTATCAATTACTACGGAGATGCCGAAATATTAATTTCCACACAAGGAAACGGAATATACAGATACCATTTGAAAGATCACACACTGGAGTCTTTTCTCCGAGCCGATTATAGTGAAGATAACCTAATGCTCGGAAATAATATACGCACTATATATACCGATGAAGAAGAACGAATCTGGATGTCGGTATATCCCATCGGAGTAAGTGTCTACGACAGACGCTATCCCAAATATAAATGGACCAGACACCAAAACGGAAATATTCATTCACTTGGAGACGACCAAGTAAACCACATATTAGAAGATTCGGAAGGAGACATTTGGTATGCAACAAACGATGGCATCAGTTTATACTATAAAAAGACAAAAACATGGCATCATTTCTTCTCCGAAAAAGAATATACTGATAATCCCAAAAATTCAACCTTCCTCTCGCTGTGCGAAATACGTCCGGGATATATTGTTGCAGGAGGACACATGAGTGGAGTTTACGGGATTGATAAACATTCATTGAAGCATGAATTTTTAACCTCATACAGCATCAATAGCAAACAATCTCCACAAATACAAAATAAATATATACGCTCTATCTACAAAGATAAAAATGGCTACGTTTGGACCGGAGGACATTATTATTTAGGATGTTCCAATCGTGCAATAAATTTCTTTGAACATTATCCGATCGACCATCCGATTACTTGTATCATAGAAAAAGATTCTGTCAATCTGTTTATCGGAACAGGATATGGAATATACTTATTTGACCGAAGCAAAAAGAAATTAACCAAACTAAGGGTTCCATTTGCTTCTCAATTTATTACTACCCTATACAAACATACCAATGATGTGCTCTACATCGGGACTACAAGTTCCGGATTAGTTGCACTATATCCAGATGGAAAATATGAAATCTACTCATACAGAAACAGTTCGTTGATTTCCGACAATGTCTATTCCATTATTCCTTATGGAGAAGATCGTTTAATTATCAGCACAGAAAAAAGTCTTGCCAAATTTAATACCAAAGAGAAAAAATTCTCCAACTGGACTGTAGACAGAGGATTAATTGAAACTAGTTTCAATCCTAGAGCAGGAATACACACTAGCGAGAAT
>JAFUNW010000253.1 GCA_017472905.1 Bacteroidaceae bacterium | reverse complement strand
CAGACCGATTGGGGTGTGTCGGTGCAAGTTTCGGAGGATACAGCGTCTATTGGTTGGCCGGCCATCATAACAAGCGTTTTAAAGCTTTCATCGCCCACGATGGCATATTCAACATGGAGCAACAATATCTTGAAACTGAAGAGATGTGGTTTGCCAATTGGGACATGGGTGGTGCTTATTGGGATAAAAACAATTCAATAGCTCAGCGTACCTTTGCCAACTCTCCTCACAGATTCGTGGACAAATGGGACACACCGATACTTTGTATTCATGGAGAAAAAGATTATCGTATCTTAGCCTCTCAGGGCATGAGTGCATTCAATGCTGCTGTATTGCGCGGCGTGCCGGCTGAATTGCTCATTTATCCTGACGAAAATCATTGGGTATTGAAACCACAGAACGGCATACTTTGGCAACGCACATTCTTCCGTTGGTTAGACAAATGGGTCAAAAATCAATCTGCAAAAGAGCAGCATTGATTTACGGTTGTATCAGCCCTAGCGTAACTCAATGACAGCCATGTCGCTATTTGTGCCTATTCGGAACGGAGGCCCCCAAAGCGACAAACCGCTTGACACCCAAATATGAGTGTGTTTCCATTTACGGTAGCCATGACTTTGTTCATACAAATGGTCTGTCACCAAGTTTAGCGGCCATACCTGTCCATGATGGGTGTGGCCGCTAAATTGCATATCCACCCCAAGCGAATCTACTTGAGCCAATCGGTAGGGCTGATGATCAAGCACAACAACGGGACGCCGCTCATCAGTCTGACGCAGTAATTCAACGAGGGATTTCCGCCTGCGATTGGTCCGGTCGTCACGCCCGACAAGCTGAACTCCGTTGGGCAAAGTGACCACGCTGTCACGCAACAGGCATATGGGAGTCCTCCTCAGAAACTCGTCACATGCCTCCATCCCACTGATGTATTCATGATTCCCCGGCACCATGTAGATACCCATCGGAGCATGCAACGTTGAAAGCACTTCATCAAACGGTTCATGAAGCAGAGGTTTCAGGCTGTTGTCTATAAGGTCCCCCGTAATCAATATCAAGTCCGGATGTTGATCATTTATCAGTTGCACGTAATTTTTCAAAGTCGAAAGTCCCGTTCCATATCCCAAATGCACATCGCTGACAGCTACTATCCGCATAGGATTTCCTTCGAATTCCTTTTCAAGCGAAACGTCAATATACTCTACTCGGGGATGCTTGTAGTTGAAATATCCGTAGAGCAACAAACATACGGTAGTCACCAAAGCATACCCCAGCGTGTTACCCATAGCGGGAATAAAAACTTTTACTATTCCAAATACGCCGAGTAACAATACCATATATAGCAGAAAAACCATCCATACGGCTCCGATATTGAACATCGGTCTCAGCAACCCGTCAGGCAACTGCATTTCGCGCAACCCAATAACCAAAAACAGTGAACCGGCTATCAACCAAAACAAAAGAGCTGCAATTATTTTGCCCCATAAAGGCCATTCCACCATAGTCTGCCATACACGCCAAAATAAATATCCATTTCCTAAAAAATAGACAAACGGGAGTAATAAAAATAGATATTTCATTCGTTTGATTGTTTATCGTATGTTATTCATTTATTATTTTGCAAAGATACGACTCTCCTTTGTCTTTAAAAATAAATTAAGGTTATTTATATGGAACTGTTGGCTTTTTTCCAGATTGGAGCACCCTCACAAAGACATACCGGTCTTACCTCTCTATCTGCCGTACAGCAAAGGAAAATCTGCTGCCCAACAGAAGTAAATCTGCTGCCCAGCAGAAACCAATCTGCTGCCCAGCAAATCAAACTCTGTTGGGCAGCAAAAATTCATCTGCAAGCTGCAAAAAAAATGGGCCGTACACACCAACATGTACAGCCCATTCCTTTTCTATTCTATAGTCTATTCCCTTATGCCACTTTCTCCAAGCGCTTCAAGATAGAGAAGATGAAGATTGCAGACACGAGGCAGATACCGATAAGTACACCCCAAATAATAGTAAGGTTCATGCCCCACATAAGGCCGGGAACCATGATGAGGAAGTTACCGATGGCTGTAGCCACAAACCAACCACCCATCATCATGCCCTTGTACTGGGGAGGAGCCACTTTGCTCACGAAAGAAATTCCGATGGGAGAGAGCAACAACTCGGCGATGGTCAATACAAAATAGGTGCTGATTAACCAGTTGGGCGAAACCAACGTTGCAGTTCCGGCTTCTACGGCAGCCAACTGTTCTTCGGCAGGAGGCAACGGCAGCGAGGCTATCAACAGAATGACGAAAGCCAAGGCTGCAACCAACATACCGAGCCCAATCTTCATGGGAGAAGAAGGCTCTTTACCCTTCTTGGCCAACGAGCCGAAAATAAGACCTATAATCGGAGTCAGAGCTACCACGAAACAGGGGTTGAACTGTTGGAAAATAGGAGCTTCTACCACCACAGAACCTGTTACATTCATCGCTCTGTAAACAAGTACGCACAATGAAGCTGCTGTAAGGAGGGCAGCTACAGACTTGCCTTTGGCAGTCTTTGACTGAAACATGTTGAGCACACCGTAAACCAGCAATATGCAAAGAATGAGGTTCCAGAAACTTTTGATTTCAGTGAAACTCAACGAGCTGCTGAGGAAAAGACTCATGAATCCGGTCTCAGAAGTAGCGGTGTACTCGCGAGCAAATTGGTTCATGGTGATTCCGTTCTGATGGAAAGCCATCCAGAAGAAAATCACTACGGCAAATACAAGGCAGAGGCAAATGATGCGCTCCTTGGTCTGGGCAGGAGTCAGCTTTTCCTCCACGACTTCCGTAGCACTGTTCGTAACAATCTTTGCGCGGTCGGCATGAGCAAACGTCTTGCGGAATGCATAATAGATGATGATGGAAAGAACCAGTGAAACGCAAGCTACGGCAAAAGCGAAGTGGTAAGAATCGGCCTTGCTGACGTTGTAAGTCTCTTGTGTCCAAGCCATGATAGAAAGGGCTACGGCTGCGGCAAACATGGAGCCGAGGTTGATGGCCATGTAGAAGATACTGAAACCCTCGTCTCGCTTGGCTGAATACTTGGGGTCGTCATAAAGATTACCGACCAACACCTGTAAGTTACCTTTGAAAAGACCCGTACCCATGCAAACAAGCAACAGCGCCAAGGCCATTACGCCCAAAGCTACAGCTCCGGCTCCAAGGGGAAGAGCCAACAGGAGGTAACCCATGAACATGACGAAAATACCGATGGTTACCATTTTGCCGAAACCGAACTTGTCGGCCAGCACACCACCGAAAAGGGGAACAAAGTAAACTATTCCAAGAAATGCGGCTTGGATTTTACTGGAGTCTCCCATCGAGAACCCGAAATTGTCCTGCAAGAAAAACAGGAACACAGCCAACATGGTGTAATAGCCGAAGCGTTCACCGGTGTTGGCAAGGGCAAGCGCCCAAAGACCTTTAGGATGTCCTTCAAACATAAATGATTGATTTTTAAAAGTTATTGATTAATATTATTTCTCTTTTTTGCGGCGCGAAGATAAGCATAATTCTTTGATTTCCCAATGAAATCAATAGATATAAAGCAGTTCACGGCGCATTTGAAAGTTTTTCGACAAGGGGGCCGCAAAGGGCGAATCGAACGTTCGAACTCCGGACGGACACCCTTTGACACAGGCACAACAGCGAATGCAACGAGCAGGGTCGGTGACCTCTTCTTTACCAACGGCTATTGCTTGGGTGGGACACAAACCGACACAGTTTCCGCAATGGGTACACTGGTCAGCCGGAGCGAAAGGATATATTTTCACCGGATTTTTCTTTTGTTGGCGTTGATAGCCTAACACAAACCACACGAAGCGAAGCATATTCTGCCAAGGAGTCTTGACTTTGGGCATTTGTCGGGTTGAAATCTCTCGGGGGGAATCAACACATCCACTTAATTTCTCCTCCCATAATTTTGCACCAAACTCTTGTGCCGAAGCCAAATCAGCCGCATCGGGCCGCCCTACGGCTATGGGATTCTGCGCATTGCTGTAGGAGTGTTCTCCAATCATGGCTGCCGCAGCAACGGGTATAAAACCACGCTCACGCACAAAGTCTTCCAACTGGTTCAACGCCTTCTCATAGTCTCGGTTTCCATACGTAACCAGAAGAATGGCCGGCGTCACCTCTCCCCTCACCTTATCCAATCGTTGAAGAGCAACGGGAGGCACGTGTCCCCCATAAACCGGTACGGAGAAAATGGCTAAGTCTTCCCCTTTCAAAGTCTTCATTTGAGAAGGGTTGTCGTAAGTAACGTCAACGTGTTGACACTCCATTTCTTTCAAGCCGCTGAGAACGGCCAATAGATTCTTTCGCGAGGTTCCTGTCGGCGAAAAGCAAAAGGTTGTAATCTTTTCAATATCCATCAGTAGTTTTGTTTTTCGAATAAAATACAAGGAGTAGCCTGAGCCGCTTTGATGAGGTCGGCCGGAGCCAGTTTCATCTGCAACCCACGCACCCCAGCGCTAACATAAATATAAGGAAAGTCGAGTGCTGTTTGATGAATGTAAGTCGGAAAGTGTT
>JAFUNW010000252.1 GCA_017472905.1 Bacteroidaceae bacterium | reverse complement strand
CACACACCATCCGCTCAGGGGAGGGAGGTAGTTGCCGAATCCTTTGCGAAGTCCTTTCCCACTGGATGACCAAGGCGCTTTCAGCAACGTGTGTGGCAGACTTTTTACAGCCTGTTCCACTTCGGTTTCGCTGCGACAGGGTATGGCATGTCCCGTCAATGGCAAGTCGGTGTTTTCCACTCTGAGCCGATGAAGTATGTCGGCAGCCCACTCGCGGCTCGACAAGCGGCGCAAATTGTTCATTTGCTCTTCATTGGGCATTCGTTCGGGCGAGAATCCGCGCCGCAAGAGTTGGCGAATCAAAGCCGGATTCCATCCCCAAGGAGAAAGGGGCTGTGAGGGTATCGGGTCGGCCGGAGTAATCCAATTTATGTTAGGGGCAAGTTGGCTGCAAAGCGGGTGTTGCTGCCAATAATAGGCAGTAGACGAATGGGGGATAAGCAGACAATCACCTTCGTTGGCCCACCATGCGGGCAAGGACGCTAGGTCGGTAGCCATGCGGCGGGCGGAGGCAGGAGCGATGTAATTGGTGTCGCCGTTGCCCAAGGCTAAATCGTTGTCGGGATTGAAAATATGGCTCTTTTGCATGGGAAAACAGGCCCTAAAAGGGCTTTTGTCTATGATTATGGGGCAAAGATAAAAAAAAGTTCAAGAATTTGCTAACTCCACTTTGCATTTTATGGAATCTTTGTTACCTTTGCAGCGGAAATAGCCCACAAGGGCCTAAAATGATAGCATGGAAGTTTTTTACCGTACACATAATTACTTGATTGAGCATATCAGTCCGTCTCTTGTCCGCCGCGAATTGATGGATGAGATTGATTGGAACGATCGTCTCATAGGTATAAAAGGTACGCGCGGGGTAGGGAAGACCACTTTCTTGTTGCAATATGCAAAAGAGAGGTTCGGGACCGACCGCTCATGCCTCTATATTAACTTGAACAATTTCTATTTTCAAGGACGTGGAATCGCTGATTTTGCCGGAGAGTTTCAGAAAAGGGGAGGACGTGTGCTGTTGATTGACCAAGTGTTCAAATAGCCGGATTGGAGTCACGAATTGCGTCTTTGTTACGATCGCTATCCGCGTTTGAAAATCGTGTTTACCGGCTCGTCTGTGATGCGACTCAAGGAAGAGAATCCCGAATTGAACGGAATTGTGAAGTCGTATAACTTACGCGGCTTCTCTTTTCGCGAGTTCCTGAACCTGCAGACGGGAAACAACTTTCAAGCTTACACTCTGGACGAGGTCTTGAAAAATCACGAGCAGATTGTGAAGACGATTCTGCCCAAAGTACGTCCGACCGACTTCTTTCAAGACTATCTTCATCACGGATTTTATCCGTTTTTCCTTGAGAAACGAAATTTTGCGGAGAATCTGCTCAAGACCATGAACATGATGATTGAAGTGGACATCCTGCTTATCAAGCAAATCGAGCTGAAATATCTTTCGAAGATAAAGAAACTGCTCTATCTGTTGGCTGTGGACGGTCCGGTGGCTCCAAACGTAAGTCAATTGGCTGCCGATATCCAGACTTCGCGTGCCACAGTGATGAACTACATCAAGTATCTGGCCGATGCGCGACTCATCAACATGGTTTACGGCAAAGGAGATGAATTTCCTAAGAAGCCTTCGCGCGTGGTGATGCACAACACAAACTTGATGTATGCCATCTATCCTGTCAAGGTTGACGAGCAAGATGTCTTGGAGACTTTCTTCTTGAACAGCTTGTGGAAAGACCATAAACTGAACAAAGGCGAAAAAGGGACTTCGTTTCTCGTAGATGGGCAGATTCCGTTTCGCATCTGTGGCGAAGGATTCCGCATAAAGAACAATCCGAATGTATATTACGCTCTTCACCGTGCCGAAGTGGGACATGGAAACCAGATTCCGCTGTGGCTTTTCGGTTTCCTATATTAAAAGGAAACCCGAAAGACGGACAAAGGAGAGAACAACGAAATGACAAAGCAATAACGTTAATCATTAATAATTTATATTAGATTATGGCTAAAGAAAAAAAGTTTATCACGTGTGATGGTAACCAAGCTGCCGCTCATATCTCGTATATGTTCAGCGAAGTAGCAGCTAT
>JAFUNW010000251.1 GCA_017472905.1 Bacteroidaceae bacterium | reverse complement strand
CGAACCAATGGTTACGACTCCTTTCTTACCATGTTCATCGATGAATACATTTTCCGGAGATGTAGATGGAGCCGTAATCAAGTAGCCGTCTTTTTCTACGAGCCAATCTTCACAAAATTCAGCAGCTCCTTTCATCAACGGATAAGCTGTTTGGGTAAGAAATTCTTTATTCATCGTAAAACGGTAATGTTCATAAAGATGTTGGCTTAACCAAGGGGAACCTAATGACCAATTGGCCCATTTGGGGTCTCCTTGTTTCCATCCAACCGGATTGGTGTGAGCCCAAATATCGGAATTATGATGAGCGGCCCATCCGTCCATTTGATAGAAATTGCGGGCTATTTCTTTGCCGGTGACTGCCATATTCTTGATTTGTTGTATAAGGGGTTCTGTCAGTTCACTTAATCCAAGTGGTTCTGCCGGCCAATAATTCATTTGTAGATTGATATTGACGGTATAGTTACAACCCCATGAAGGTCGTTGGTCTTTATTCCAGATACCCTGTAAGTTCATGGCTATACCTCCGGGACGAGATGCAGATATCAGGAGGTATCGACCGAATTGGAAATAAATAGTTTCTAGTTCAGGATCGGACGCACCTTTTTTGTAAGCGTTCAGGCGTTTGTCGGTAGGTATAGAATCTTTGTCTGCTGTGGGATACAGGTTTAGGCTTATTCGATTGAAATATTGCTGATAATCTGCAATATGTTCATCTTTCAAGGAATTGTAGTCTTTTTCTAACGCTTTGTATAGATAGGTTGAAGCTAATTCTTTTTCATTTCGTCCGTCCTTATCGGGACATTTGTTGAATCCGTTATAGCTTGTTGCTGCTGAAATATAAAGGGTTATTTCTGTTGCTTTGTTGATGACCAATCCGGGATTGGTTGTGCATGTGCCGTCTGTTGTAATGGCCTTTACCCGGTATTGGTATCGCATGCCTCCCACTCCATCTTTGTTCTTGTATTCCAAAGGGAAACGCCTTTCGCTATCAATGTGTCTTGGAAGTTGTCCGTTTACGACAAATTCGTTGGAACTGATGCTTTGTACAGAGCATCCTTCAAAAGCAGTTGTGCCGTTTACCTGGATATTCAGCATCTTGGGAGCAGAAGCTTTTAGCTTCATCACGATTACTTGCTCCGGAGCTGAAACGAATATTTCGCGTGTGAACTCTACGGTATCCACTTTAAACCGTACGGTTGAGATGGCATTCTCAAGGTTGAGGTCGCGGGTATAATTGGTCGCTTTTCCTTGGAGCGTTTGTCGGATGTGTAAATCTCCCATCGGAACAAATGATTGGCTGTTAGGCCCTTGAATGTTTCGAAGTAGTTTTTGGGCTTCATTCCACTTTTCTTGAAACAACAGTTCACGAACTTTGGGTAAATAGGTTGCTGCATCGGGAGTCGGGTTGGTGTCAGTTGGCCCTCCTCCCCACATGGTTTCCTCGTTTAGATTCAACACTTCATTTTCGATACCTCCATAAACCATGATACCCAATCGTCCATTACCAAGTGGAATGGCTTCTTCGAAACGTTTGGCCGGTTGGTCGTACCAGATACGCAGCGGTTTTTCCTCTGCTGACAATGTTTGGAGAAGAAAAACGAACAGAGTAGACAAGATATATTTTTTCATGTGTATATATTGTATATGTGTAATGTGAGTTATTCGGCTTCACTTCTTAACCATTTGATTTCTTCAGACCAAAGAGTATCATCCGGTGTCTCCAATATGATAGGCATGTTGTCAAAACGACTGTCTTTCATCATTCGGCTGAAAAATTCGTTGCCGATAATACCTTTACCAATGTTGTCATGACGGTCGACTTTGCTGGCCAACGGTTTTTTGCTATCGTTTAAATGGATAGCTTTTAGATAATGCCATCCGACCACTTCGTTAAATCGATTGAACACGTCATCGTATTGATTGACCAGGTCGTATCCGGCTGTGTATGTATGGCAAGTGTCAATGCAAACACCCACGCGGGCTTTATCTTCAACCTTGTCAATAATATACTTTAAGTGTTCGAACTGGTATCCCATGTTGCTTCCTTGTCCGGCTGTATTCTCGATTACAGCTATGACGTCTTGTGTTCGGTCCAATGACCAATTTATACTTTCAGCGATGCGGTTGAGGCATGCTTCCGGTGTTTCTTTATTAAGATGGCTTCCGGGATGGAAATTAAGCATTTTCAGACCCAATTGTTCACATCTTGACATTTCGTCATGAAAGGCAAGGCGTGATTTGTCGAGACCTTCTTGTTCCGGATGGCCTAAGTTTATTAAGTAACTGTCGTGTGGTAAAATATATTCCGGAAGGAAATTGAATTTCTCGCAATTCTCTTTAAACAGCTTGATGCTTTGGGCTGATAATGGAGGACTGACCCATTGTCTTTGGTTTTTGGTAAAAAGTGCAAATGCATTTGCTCCGATTTGTTTGGCATTGATAGTGGCATTTTCTACACCTCCTGATGCGCTGACATGTGCTCCGATGTATTTCATATTTCTGATGATTATTCGTTTGTTTGCAAAAATACAGATAACTTTGGAATTATGCTTAAAAAGGGGAAGGAAAGATGCTATTTTTAAACCTTTTCGAATCATAATTGTCATATATTCGTTGCAACAAGAATAATAAATAAAGTGTAAAATAGTTGGATTATGAAGAAAATCGGATTTGTAGCAATCTTATTTTTTATGGTTGCTTTAGGAGCTGTAGCACAAGAAGAGTCTCGAAGAATGAGACCTCGCGGTGGTCAGAGAATGAATAAGGAAATGATGGCTAAACGCATGACAGAGAGACAGACGAAACGTCTTTCATTGACAGATGTTCAACAAGATTCCATGTTGGTATTTAATTCGGATTATCTTGCTCAGATGCAGGCATTGCGTTCCAATCGTCCGACTCACAACCGTGAGCAAGTAGCAAATGATTCTCTTTCTAATAAGAAGATGGATAAAAAGGAGATGCGTAAGCATAGAAAAGAGATGGAAAAGCAGTCTGCTGCACGAATGGATTCGTTGCGTACGGTTTATATGATGAGAGTGAAATCCGTTCTAACAGAGGAACAATTTGCTGAATTTGAGAAAATGCAGAGTGAACGTCCTCAGCATGGCAGACGTCCGGATGCTCCTCATAGAGGTCGCAATGAATGGCGTAATCATGAGGCAGACTTTGGCGGAGAAGATATGAATAATTAAAAAGCTTGTTGCGGAGTTGTCAGTTTCATACATTTTGTGTTTCTTTGCACTCAAATCTGTAAAACAATTAAGTGATGAACCCAAAAGTGTTTCTAATAACTCCGCTAGCATTTTTTATTCTTTTATTGGTAGCGTGTGGTGGAAAAAAAACGAATCAAGAAACAATTGTTAAAGAACAGGCTTTCCAACAAAAGACAGACACTATTGAAATGCAGCCATCTTTTTCAAGTGGAAATGTTCTTTTCAAAGGAAATGAATATCGTTATGAAATAGAGCGGATACCTTCTGATTCTTTACCTATGATAAAGGATGAGTTAGGGAATGTTTTTGCAGACAACTGTGTTCGTTTGACTATTACGCGCAATGGAAATCAACCATTGATTTCCAAAGTCTTTACGAAGAAAACGTTTATGAACGATGTTCCTTCAAAATTTATGAAGGAGGCTATTTTGGAAGGTTTCGTTTTTTATGAAGAACGAACGTCCGATATGGATGGCATTGTTTTTGCGGCCAGCGTTTGTATACCGCAGACCGATCTTTTTTATCCGTTGATAGTTCGGGTTTCGTTAGATGGTGGTATACGGGTTGAGCCTGATAACATTATGATGGAGTTAATGGAGACGCCTGTTGAATAACCGTTTGAAATACTTAAGAATCCTTAGAAAAGCCAATGATGTAAAAACATTGTAGTTATAAAACTTGTTCTGACTACGATTGAAGTGATTTATAAACTGTATTATAAACATAAAAAAGCGTAGATTATGAAGAAGATTATTGCAATGGTTTGTTCTTTGTTTTTGAGTTTTCAACTTATTTATGCGCAACACGATGTCGTGACGCGCGATGTAAACAAATTGCCGGCAGCTGCTCGTGAATTTGTGAAGACTCAGTTCCCGAACAGTCAGATTTCTTATCTGAAAGTTGATAAGAGTTTGTTTTCCTCAACGTCTTATGATGTTAAACTGTCTAATGGAGTAGATTTGGAATTTGACAACAATGGAGAATGGATAGAGATTGATTGCGAAAATTTGCGTTCAATTCCCATGTCTGTACTTCCGGACAGTATTCGGAATTATATGAAGAAAGAGTATCCGAAACATCGTGTGGTGAAAGTTGAGCGGAAGCATAAAGGTTATGAGTTGACTCTGGAAAACGATTTGGAAGTAGATTTTGATAAATATGGCAACTTCCTGAAGTTAAGTGATTGAGCCGGAAGAGTAAAAAAAGAGAAGTACTTTATGGGGTACTTCTCTTTTTTATATGCTAATGGCAATGTCCGCATCCGCATCCACCGTCATGATCATCATGGCAATCTCCACATCCACCACCACAGTCTCCACATCCGCAGCCACATCCTCCGCTTGTCAGCATGTTTATCATGCCTTGAATTTCTTCATTGTTGGCAGGACGTGATTCTACAATTTCGCCAATGAATGTCAAATCATGGCCGGCCAATCGCTCGTTGAGATCTAATACGACTTCAGAGTCGGTAATCTCCAAGACCAATCCTTGGAAATGATTTCCGTCCTCATTAACCAAGGGCACATAGGCTCCCGGATAGATGTATTCTGATTGGAATTTGCCATCGCGTTCAAAAACTTTTTTCTCTAAATTAACCACTCGCTCTTCAAGGTATTCTCCATAAGCTTGGTCGCATGGAATGGTAAACTCAAATTTTTCTCCGGATTCTAGCTTTGTTACAGCTTCTTCAAATGCAT
>JAFUNW010000250.1 GCA_017472905.1 Bacteroidaceae bacterium | reverse complement strand
TTCAACCGAGCAGACATTTCAGCGGTCTTTTCTGCAGAAAGATTACTATAGTAGACAATATTCCTCCTATCCACCACATCCCCACTCTTGAATGAACGAGCGGTTGCTGAATAAGAAGGATATATCTTGGAAGTCATAATGGAATTATTGTTGGCCTTATCACCAAAAGCCATCAACTTATCACTTTGAGAGAGAATACCAACCTGATTATCAATATTAATCCAATTCGTTTCAAATGTTGTAAATTTCGCCCCGTCCAATTGTTTGTGCGTCAAGGAAGCTTCTTCTGAATCACTTACCTCGGCCGTATAAAGCGTGCGTGCAGTTTTTGTAAATTCATCCGTACTGATAGCCATTAAACCACCTTGCTCTTTTGTAATTGTACCGGAGGTATTTCCACGTACATAATCGACATACAGAACCGCATTGCCCGGAGTTGAATAAAGGGCGAAACGATTATTCAACGCAGCATCATTCGTATTCAGTTCTCCATTCATGGTCCAAGCATTGCCCCGAAGCTCATAAATACCACTAACCACCGGAGTAGCATTAGTACCTTTTCCGCTGACTGTATACCAACCAAGGAAGTTTCCGGTGTTATTGGCACGATAAGGCACTATGATTTTATTCTTATCCGGGTTATTGGCTGCAATATATCCGGTATAACTACTCAATCCGCTACTCCAAGAGAAGCAAGTAAAACGATCGGCCGTAGCCGCCCGTACGATATTCTGACTCTTTAAAATCTTCGCCTCTGCATATCGTTCGTTGAAATCATCCCATTGAGTAGGCACAACATCCTTCGTTGATAAATATTCGTGCATCAACCAAGTCATCATCACACGATGTGCCTCTACTCCCATTCTACGAGCTCCCACATCGGCACGAAGCAACCAAGAACCATCCGCTGTTGTTGCCTGACGAGCCTTGATATATTTATATGCCAAATTCTCCAGCATCAAAGCATTCGGGTCGCGCAAGAAACAAGCCATTGTCGAATACGAGGTTATCTGGTCATAAAGGAAAAGGCTCCAGTCATTTCCATTAGGCATAGCCAACTCACCATCGGCTAAGGCCAACCAATTAAGCACTTCATCCATCACCTTTTGATTATTATGCATCAATGCATTGGTCTTCCATTTCTCCTGGCCGTGTAGTGTTGTTTGGAACATTTTGAGAGCAAGCGCGGACTCTCCGAGTTCCTGCATGACAACATTCTGATAACTTGTATGGAAAAGATTATGATTTTGAAGCGTATAATCGTCATACAGGTTCTGTCCTTTATACAAATCAGCAACCGTTGTTTGGTCATACTCGGGATCTATAATGGTTTGATTCGTACCATCTCCGACATGCGAATAACAGTTAATGGCAAATTCGCGCAAGCGATTAAACCATTTCGTAGCCAACTCATGGTCAGGATACAACCCTAAAGTAGCTGCAAGGATATTGGTTTCCCATCCGTTTTCCTCCGCTTTCGTATCACCGGCATATCCGGTTGGAATAGAACGTTGCAACTCATAGTTACATTCAGCCACCAACATAGCCTTGATATAATTCTTCTGGGCATCTGAAAGCGTATCCCATTGGAAGAAAGCTGAATAAGCTACTGACATGGCCCATAAGCTTGATTCCCATACATGATCGCTGTTGCTCGTTGAGCCCCAATATCCATTGTTTGAACAGACTTTTAACCGATTGGCTTTATGGGTAGAATAAGCAAAAACCAATGATTTGCGAGCAATCGTTTCCAAATCCTCCCAAGTGACTCCGACCGGAAGTGTCACCTTATCTTTTCCATATTTCACCAAGAAAGCACATACCATAGACAAGTCTGCATTGGGACGCACTCCTTGTTCATTCGCATTCATCGTGCTTTCACCTTTGAAACATCCACACTCCTCACCAATACTATTCGGAGCTGTACAAAGCTGAAAATCATTCTTCATCCACAAAGAGAAATTGGCCAGCATCTGCAGCAAATCATCTTTCATGGTTCCTTCTTCAACAAATTCGTGTGTTATGACTCCCTCCGTAGGACTTTCCACGTCGTCCTCTGTCGGGTCTTCCGGCTCCATATATTCACCGGATAGTTTATACAAACGTACTTGATCTATCATAATACAACTTCCACCCGACAACCAATCTATTGCAACAGAAATTTCCACATCACCCTCTGCACTTGTTTCAAAAGGAAGTGAAGTCGTATTCCATTTCTCGGCAGCAAAAAAGCCGGTACTACCTTGAACGAAACTTTCTGCCACCTGTTCACCGGATGCATTCAATGAGAATGACGAAGATGCGCTATTGGCATATCCTGTCCGATGAGCAACCGATAACAGATAATTTCCTGAAGGAAGACTCTTCAGCGTTTGCTTTACCGTAGTATTTCCCGTAGACCACCCCATACGAAGATAATAAGCCTTCTCTCCTTCCGGAATGGTAGTTACCACCCCGAAGTTATTATCCGTATAGCAATCCTTTGTTATCAGCAATTTGGTCACATCCGTACCTACAACACTCCATCCGGTTGGTTGAGCCAATGTATAACCACGCAAACCGTCACTACTATTATTCACCGGTGTCAAGTCATTCAACCCATCCGTTTCAAAAGAAGGATTTACAATGTATTGCGATGTAATCTCTTCCTGACTCGTTCCGTCTGTCAGCAAAACAGGCTTCAAACTTTCAGCAAAAGCACAACATGACGCGAAAAATCCCACAATGCTTAGATAATGTCTTTTCATGTTTCTATTATATTTATCGATTTTATTCTGTTTTGATAATCCGCTCTAAAAATACGCCACAAATATACAACATATTTTTATTTAAGTCCCTCTTCCTTCCGCTAAATTATAATCTAGAAGAATCAAAATATCAATTCAAAAAAAATGAGGATATAAGTCCCACTTACACTTATATCCTCTCATTCACCAATATTACGATTTGAAAACTATTTCCCTAACACTTCAACCCTACAATAGTACTTTATTTTTGTATCTTAAAGCCAAGCCGAACTATCAATTTCAATGTCCCAATAGCCGTATCACGATCATACTCTTTTTCCACCTCCGGTAACTCTTCATAAGGAATCAAACAAGGATGTTGTTTCAATGCATCACTGCGTTCCTTACCATAAGTCCATCCCTGTTCCAT
>JAFUNW010000249.1 GCA_017472905.1 Bacteroidaceae bacterium | reverse complement strand
TCGCCATACATCACTTCGTAATATTTCCAATCGGTTACCGGTCCTCCGGCAACACCAACCTTAAAGACTTCGGGATAGGTCAACATCAGATTGGTTGTCATGAATCCGCCATAGCTCCAACCATGTATACCCAATCGATTACCATCTACATAAGGCAAACTTTTCAAAAGTTCCACTCCTTTCAACTGGTCTTTCATCTCTTCTTCTCCTAACCGGCGGAAAGTACAATTCTCAAATGCTAATCCACGATTGCTGCTTCCTCGATTGTCAAGAGTCAATACGACATAACCCTGTTGAGCCATGTAGATGTCCCAACCACGTACGGCGTAGTTCCAACGAGCATCGATGTTTTGTAAATGTGGGCCACCATATACATAGATTATAGCCGGATATTTTTTGTTTGGATTGAAATTTACCGGTTTTACCAAACGATAGTAAAGTACGGTCGTATCGTCTGCAGCCTTGATAGTGGATACAGATATTTCGGGGACATTGAATTCTGCCCAAGGATTGGCAGCTTCCAATAAATTTTCTTTTACTTTTCCGGTTACAGTGGAAGCAACGCAAATGATTCGTGGAACGGTTGGGGTTGAATAGTTATCAATTATCCACTTCCCACTTTCAGAAAGTTTGGCATTGTGTACACCCTTTCCTTCACCGACCAGTCTTCGATTGCCGTTTGTTAAAGAAACAGCATAGACATTGCTTTGCAGAGGAGAAATCTCTGTACTTTGAATGATAATTTCTTTTTTATCCGGATTGAATCCTAACAGATTTTGAACCAACCAGCCTCCTTTTGTAATTTGCTTCAACTTTTCACCTTTTATATTATATAGGTATAGGTGATTGAATCCATCGCTTTGACTTTGGTAGATAAATTTTGTCTTGTCCCAAGGTAAAAAAGTAATGGGATTCATAGGTTCTACATATTTCTCATGAGTTTCTGTCATGATAACAGCTTCACGTTCTCCCGTCAAGGCATTGTATCTGACCAATTCTGCACAATTTTGTTCACGAGGCAGTTCAATCAGATAGATATTCTGTTCGTCCGGGCTCCAACTGATGTTAGTAAAATAACGGTCTGTCGGGTCACCGGTTTGTAACCATACCGTTTGCTCTGTTACAGGATTAAAAATTCCGACCGATACTTTGTGGCTGTTCGTTCCGGCCATCGGATACTTATCGGGACGATGTTCTGCTGTGCGTGCTTCGGTATCTACTTGTGGATAGTCGGTCACCATTGTTTCATCCATGCGGTAAAAGGCTAATAAATTTCCTTTCGGACTCCAGAATGTACCTTTCATAATGCCGAATTCGTTGCGATGTACAGCTTGTCCGCATTTGATTCCTTCGGCTTCGTAGGTTACTTGCACTTCTTTTCCTTCAGCAGTAGTAACAAATAAATTATTTCCTACCGTATAGGCCATATTACGCGAAGCAGGATTCCAATCCATGTTGTTTGCTTCCTTATTTAAAGGTATCATCCAAACAACTTTTTCTGCTTTCCAATCAATCAGCAACTGTTTCTCTGAGGTTTTAATCAACATCAGTGGATCTTCTCCATAAGGAAACGATACATTATACAAGCTATGTATTCTCCCTACATCTGTTTTCTCCGTCCAATTGTTTAACTGTTCCAAAGTCAGCACTTCATCTTTCTTACCGGAGTTTCCCGGATTGAAAAAGGTCAATGTGTCAGCATCTAGGTGTACACACTTGTCGCCCCACCACTCATACCATTCGCTCTTGGGTATGCAATTGCGGTAATTATTCCCTCCGGGAATGAGGTCGTTGAGTGTAAAAGTCTTCTTCTCCTGTGCCATACTCATTGTAGCTAATACAAAGAACAGCCATGTAAATTTGCTCTTCAGATTTATCTTCATGTTCTTCATTCTTACTTGGTGAAAGTTGAATGTTTAATCTTCCGTTTCGTTTTTTGAGGAAGTATTGTTGTCAAAGTTCATCACACGGATATTACCTAATCGTTTACGATCGCCTAAGAACTCATGTTCTTCTCCGGCAAATCGATGCATTCCATCCGGACGTTTTTTCGGAGAATAAGGCTTTTTATTATCTTGCAAACGGGAACTGCCATAGGCCTGTTTTTTATGTTCTCGTGTATCCTCTTTTTTCTTCTTTTTCTTCCAATCCTTATTCCGCTCTTGTCGGCGTTCATGATATTTTCCGGTTCCGGCTCGCCGACTCTCTTTTTCGCGGCGTTCACTCCGTTCGGAAAGTTCATTACCTTCGCTACGAAACTCTTTGTATTTCCCACTAAAGAGTTGGTATTTGCGGAATTCACATTCCAAAGAACCGTTGTATAATGGGATTTTTACAGAAGGTTTTAGGCCGATTTTTGCAAAACATTCTTGCCGATAACTCAAAATCCAAGCATCACCTTCTTTGAGCCCGTTTTTCAAGCGTTCACCAATCATGGTATAGAGTCCCAGCAGGTCGTCTGCGGAGATTCGTTCTCCATACGGAGGATTGGAAACAATCATGGCTTTTTCTTTCGGAGTCTGAAAATCTGCAAAATCTTGTAAGTTCAATTCTATATCTTTGCTTAATCCGGCAGCCTTTACATTTCGTGTTGCTATTTCAATTGCTTTCCGATTGTTATCGTAGGCATAGATTTTGTGTGTAAATTCACGTTCGGCAGAATCGTCTTCATAGATTTTGCTAAACAAATCTTTGTCGAAATCCGCCCATTTTTCAAATGCATATTCCTTGCGGAAGACTCCCGGAGCAATGTTGCGTGCAATAAGGGCTGCTTCGATGGGGATGGTTCCGGAGCCGCACATTGGATCTATAAGGTCGCATTCACCTTTCCAACCTGTGAGAAGAATCATACCGGCTGCCAATACCTCGTTGAGGGGAGCCTCCATTGCTTCCTGTCGGTAGCCTCGGCGATGAAGCGATTCACCTGAACTATCCAATGAAAGGGTACATTTCTCTTGAGCAATGTGAATATTTAATTGCAGATCTGCATTCATCAGGCAGACATTAGGGCGTTTGCCGGTTTTTTCATTGAAATAGTCTACAATGGCATCCTTTACTTTATAAGCCACGTACTTTGAATGGCGGAACTCATCAGAGAAAACAACAGAGTCAACAGAGAATGTTTTGTTGTTACTCAAATACTTTTCCCATTCGATGCTTTTTACAATGTCGTAAACTTCGTCTGCATTGCGTGCCTTGAAATGTTTGATAGGTTTCAAGATTCGAATGGCTGTTCGCAAACAGAAATTAGCACGATACATCATTTCTTTGTTGCCGGTAAAAGAAACCATTCGTCTACCGATTTCAACATTGTTTGCTCCTAAGGCTATCAATTCTTGGGCTAATACTTCTTCCAATCCTTGGAATGTTTTGGCTATTAATTCAAATTCTTCCAAATTTGTAGTATCTTCTTTTTCATTCTTTACGTTTTTGTACTAGACGTGTGTCGGCCGGAACGTCTTCTGTTACCCAAATGTTACCACCGATGGTGGCTCCGCGTCCGATAGTAATGCGTCCCAAAATGGTGGCATTACTATATACAATGACATCGTCTTCCAATATGGGGTGTCGGGCTATTCCTTTAATCGGATTACCCTCTTCGTCAAGTGGGAAACTTTTGGCACCGAGCGTTACCCCCTGATATAGTTTCACGTGATTGCCTATGATACAGGTTTCTCCGATAACAATACCGGTTCCGTGATCTATGGAAAAATGATCTCCGATAGAAGCTCCCGGATGAATGTCTATACCTGTTTCGCTATGAGCCATCTCCGTAATGATGCGTGGAATAAGAGGTACTCCCAATAGCTTTAGTTCATGGGCTATACGATAATTACTAATAGCTTTAATGCCGGGATAACAGCAAATAACTTCTCCAAAACAAGTTGCGGCAGGGTCGCCATTATAAGCAGCTTCTACATCGGTTGCTAATATACGCCGCATTTTAGGTAAACGACTGATGAAATCCGAAGCCAATCGTCCGGCTTCTTTACATAATTGATTACCACAACCGGTTTCTTCATCTGCAAAATTCAATCCGGCACGGATTTGACTGACAAGCAATTCATAAAGTTCTTCGACCTCTACGCCTATGTGGTAATTGATTGTTCGACTGTTAACGGTAGAGTTACCGTAATATCCGGGAAAAAGAATGGCTCGGGTCAGGTCTACAATTTGACGCAACGCTTGTGCCGAAGGCAATGGCTCATCTTCGCGATGTTGATGAAACAAACCCTTGTAAGAGTTGCTTTCCGACAACTCGTCTACGGCTTTTGTCAATATATGTGTATAAGTAAACGAACTCATTGGGCTTTTTTATGAAGAGTTTTTTCTTAGGTATTAGCACTCATTTAGCACTATTACACCAATTTAGCTGCAAAGTAAAGCAAAAATCACAGGATAATCAAACGGAGACCTAAAAAAATATGTAAGAACATCCTTTTTTACATGACAAATTATTACCTTTGCGGGCCAAAACAAAATATTAAATATGACAGATGAGATAAAGTTCAGGCACGTAATGCCTGCACAGATTCGGTTTAGTGATGTTGACCAGTTCGGTCATGTAAACAACTCCGTTTACTTTTCTTTGTATGACTTGGCGAAGAGTACCTATGTAAAGGAGGTATTGCCGGATTTGGATTTTGGGAAAATGGGGATTGTAGTGGCTAATATCAAAGCAGACTTTTTTGTTCCGGTTTTCTTTATGGATAAAATCGTGATTGAAACGACCGTTGTGCAACTAGGTAATAAAAGTTTTACCCTCTTGCAACGTGCTGTAACGGAAGAGACCGGTGAAGTTAAATGCGAGTGTCGTACGATTATGGTTTTATATGATTTGAAAGCTCTTGAACCCATCAGCATTCCGGAAGAGTACAAACAAATGATATATGAATACGAGGGAAAAACGGCAGAGCAATTGGCTAAGCCCGTAGCTCATTGATGAGACACAATAGAAAAACATGGATACGAATTGCAGACTCTTCAAAGCAATTCGTATTTTTTTTCTTAAATCAAACTTTCTATATGACTATATAAAAAACTCTTCTGAAAGGAAACTAAAGTTGCTATATTTATTAAAAAAATAGATATTAGTGCATAATTTTATTGGATTTTACTGCTTGAATGAAAAAAAAGTTCTATATTTGCTTACTTTTTGATAATTACAAAACCAAACAAATAAAAAAAGAATGGATAAGATAGATAGTTTGGATAAGCGAATTTTAGAAATAATTTCTCAAAATGCTCGTATTCCGTTCAAGGATGTAGCTGCAGAGTGTGGTGTCTCTCGTGCAGCAATTCATCAACGTGTACAACATCTGTTTGATATGGGTGTCATTGTAGGTTCCGGATATCATGTGAGTCCTAAAAGTTTGGGCTATAACACTTGTACGTATGTAGGAATTAAATTAGAGAAAGGCTCTATGTACAAGAATGTAGTGGCTCAACTGATGAAAATTCCGGAGATTGTGGAATGTCATTTTACAACCGGTCCTTACACCATGATGGTAAAGCTATTTGCTAGAGACAATGAACACCTAATGGAATTGTTGAATAATCAGATGCAGGAAATTCCCGGAGTGACTTCAACGGAAACCCTCATATCTTTGGATCAGAGTATCAAGAAAGAGATTCCTATCAGTGTAAAGTGAAGAAATAGTTAAAAAGAACTGAAATCAAAGAATAGGGGATTCATGAAGAAAAAATCTACGTGAATACCCCTTTTTATTTTTATATGATTGTGTTATGATTTTTTTGAATGATTATCATTTAGTGGGCCTTTTTATTGGGATTTGTACCTTTTTAATCATCGGACTGTTTCATCCGATAGTTATTAAATGTGAATATTATTGGGGTACTCGTTGTTGGTGGTGTTTCCTTTTGTTGGGGCTGTTAGGCATTGCTGTTTCTATTTGGGTGGATGATGTGGTTTGGTCTTCATTGTCCGGTGTGTTTGCTTTCTCCTCTTTTTGGACTATAAAGGAACTTTTCGACCAAGAAAAACGTGTTCGCAAAGGTTGGTTTCCTAAAAATCCGAATAGAACTTATAATTTTTAAGAATTACTCATAAAAATAATACCATGAATCCTTTTTATAATATAGACGCAGTTTATGATAAACTGCATGCTTCTTTTCCTGGATATGAGAAGCGACCTATTATTGGAATTACAGGAAATTTCAGTGATGGTAATTGCGCTGTTGCAGACGGT
>JAFUNW010000248.1 GCA_017472905.1 Bacteroidaceae bacterium | reverse complement strand
CACTTTTTTCATCCAGCGTAATAAACCAAAGTTTGCATTTAAACCAACGATCAGCCGCTTCTTCTTCTGAAAAAAACAACTCGCTGTAATTAGCTCGCTTAATATCCGAAATCGTAAACTCTCCACTGATAAACGGAGTCATTTCCTCAATAATGCGTGCTTCCGCTTCCGTAAAACTCAGAGCGTCTACCAAATAAGGTTCTGTTACTTTTTTATTCATACCGTTTTCCATTACCTTTTCGTAACGGACTTTACATTCAAACCATGTGTGCATCATTTCTCTATCCTGTTTTTTGTTTATATATAATTACTTACTGAAAATTTAAATATCTATTCGCTAATGTTGTTTTCTTCTGCCTGTTCTTTTATCATGGCATCTAATTTTTTGCGTGTAAGTTTTTCGATTATCTCAACAGCCATTTGCGAAGTCGTTATCTCGTCTAATTCATATTTTTGGGTCAACTCTTTCTGAACCTCCTGCAATTCATGCATGCCTTGCAAACTGACATTCGAAAAAACGGCTTCTTCACTATTCATATTGTTGCGAGAATATATATTGTCTATTACGGGAATCGCCCTCTTAGTGAATTCTTTTGAAAAAATATCCTCTACCTTTTTAATATAATCCTGTTGTTGCTCTAAATACATACGCGACAACTCTTCAGCTCTATTCATCGATTGTTCATCAGAGGTATAAGACGTATCTCCATTGATGGAATCACAAATACCCGGACTATCTGCAGTGGGTTTTATAAAATGAATTTCGTCTTCCAACGGCGAAGTCGTAATCCAGAACAAGAAAAAACAGGTAAACAAAATTGCACACCCCCATGCTAATACCTTATATATTAAGGTTTGTTTTTTCTTTTGCTCTATATTCCTTTTAAAATCCGAAATAGTACTTGGTCGTTTTGATAGGTCCGAAGATGTCATTGCTTTTACCACAGAAGAATAACGATAGGGGAGTTGAGACGTTGAAAATAGATATTGAATAAACCGACCCAACGAATAAAGTTCGCTTCTTTCCAAATCTATTTCTTCCGTTGGCTTTTCCCATAACTCCGGAGCCATATACTCATCTTTCTGAGGCAAATCTTCTTTCGGACAAGAAAGAAATGCAAATAGCGGATTGATCAACTTAACGGTTAAAGAGTCCTTCACTAGCAAAATATTGCGCGGATGTAAATGCAAATGATAAAAGCCCAAACTATGTAAATATTCTATCGCTTCTATGACTTCGCCCAATATACGGTTCACTTCCTGAGTATTGACAACAAAAGCCGGATTGTCCATCAAGAAATCTTCGAGCGTAATCAATTTCGTAATTTCCATTTGTACGGAAATCCTATCTGATGATTCACTTAATAAGGGCCCATAACGCAATATGTTTTTATGATTCCAAGATTTTCCACATTCAATTTCCTTTTTAAAGGCACAGATAAAAGATTGAGAAGTAGAAAATTTACTGTTCAATTCTCGAACAAATATCCGCTTTTCACCTTTCCTTATTTTATATGCATCAATCAAATACGATTTGACTGAGAAAGAATCAACGCCATTACCATTATGAATCATTGCAAATCTCTTTATGTTTTATCGCTAAGTGCTTTTTTAAAAAAGCGAGCAAATTTAACCATTTATTTCGGGTTGACCACCAAAATGCCACAAAGAATCATAAAAAACTTCTGTAGGAAATCGCACAAAGTGAATTAAACCGTTTTTTTTTTGCATGGGTAAAACATTCGCTTTATCTTTGCGTCTGATTTTCAAAGTTTACATCAGAAGTTATAAATTAGTATGCCAAATATATCGGTTCGCGGACAGGAAATGCCTGCATCACCCATTCGCAAATTAGCTCCCCTTGCAGATCATGCAAAACAACAAGGTATTCATGTATATCATCTAAATATCGGACAGCCAGACCTTCCAACTCCAAAAGTTGCGTTGGATGCTATCCGAAAAGTAGATCGCAAGGTATTGGAATACAGTCCAAGTCAAGGTTATCGAAGCTATCGCGAAAAATTAACCGGCTATTACAAGAAATTTGACATCAATCTGACGGCTGATGATATTATCATTACTACTGGAGGTTCGGAAGCTGTATTATTTGCTTTTCTGTCATGCTTAAATCCGGGAGACGAAATCATTGTCCCGGAACCGGCCTATGCAAACTACATGGCTTTTGCAATTTCTGCTGGTGCTGTAATCCGAACAATTACCACAACAATCGAAGAGGGTTTTTCATTACCGAAAGTTGAGAAGTTTGAAGAATTAATCAACGAACGGACAAAAGCCATCCTGATTTGTAACCCCAACAATCCTACAGGCTATCTCTACACTCGTAGAGAGATGAATCAAATACGAGATTTGGTCAAGAAATATGATTTATATCTCTTCTCCGATGAAGTTTACCGCGAATTTATCTATACCGGTTCTCCCTACATCTCTGCATGCCATTTAGAGGGAATCGAAAACAATGTGGTACTAATTGATTCTGTATCCAAACGCTATTCAGAATGCGGAATCCGAATAGGAGCCTTAATAACCAAAAATGTAGAAGTTCGCAATGCAGTGATGAAATTCTGCCAGGCACGTCTAAGTCCTCCACTTATCGGTCAGATTGCAGCAGAAGCATCATTGGATGCACCGGAAGAATATTCCCGCGAAACATATGATGAATACGTAGAACGGCGTAATTGTTTGATTGACGGTTTAAATCGCATACCCGGAGTCTATTCACCAATTCCGATGGGAGCATTCTATACCGTAGCCAAACTTCCTGTAGATGATTCCGAGAAATTCTGTGCTTGGTGTCTTTCCGACTTCAATTACGAAGGAGAAACCGTTATGATGGCTCCTGCCAGTGGTTTCTATACAACTCCGGGAGCAGGACGAAATGAAGTACGTATCGCATACGTATTGAAAAAGGACGATTTGGTTCGTGCTTTGTTCGTTTTGCGTAAAGCATTGGAAGCATATCCCGGAAGAACCAACGACTAGAAACACTTGTACTATACCAAATTCCTGTTATGAACTTTCCTTTATTCATAGCCCAACGTATCTACAGCGCCAACGGCTATGAGAAACGTGTATCCAAACCGGCCATAAACATAGCTATGGCAGGAATTACAATTGGACTCACAGTCATGATTCTATCCATATCCATCGCCTTTGGCTTCAAGCGTGAAATACGTGAAAAAGTCATCGGCTTCGGAGCGCACGTACAGGTCGGGAATCTGAATCGTACCGAATCATATGAGACGAAGCCTATTTTTGGAAATGACAGTGCGATGCAATCGTTAGCCGAAAGAGTAGGGGATATTAAGCATATTCAGCGTTACACAACCAAGCCCGGAATGCTAAAAACGGAAGAAGATTTTCAAGGTATCATTCTGAAAGGAGTCGGACAGGAATATGATATGAACTTTTTTACTGACCATTTGATAGAAGGAGAAATCCCACAATTTTCAGATACCGCATCATCCAATGCTGTATTGATTTCCAAACAAATGGCCGACAAAATGAACCTTAAATTGGGAGACCGTATATATACCTATTTTATTCAAAAAAACGTAAGAGCCAGAAGATTTGAGGTAAAAGGAATATATCAAACGAATCTGTCGGAATTTGACAATCGCTTCATCATTACGGACATCTACACCTCCAATCGACTAAATAATTGGGATAAAGATTGGGTCAGCGGTTTAGAAATAGCCATACATGACTTCTCCAAGTTGGAAGATGCAACCTACAATATTTCTCTTCAAGTAAACAAGCAGCCGGATGAACATGGCAACACCTATTATGCCCAAAACATCGAACAGATTTATCCCGCAATATTCTCATGGTTGGATGTTCTAGACACCAACGTCTCTGTGATTCTTATTTTGATGATGGGAGTT
>JAFUNW010000247.1 GCA_017472905.1 Bacteroidaceae bacterium | reverse complement strand
TGGATATTTTATTACTTTCATTTTTTATGATAAATCAATAGAAGATTTTCGTTCTTCACAAACTTATAGGCTTACCTATAAAATCATTTTTTCTATAGGAAGTACCAATATTCCTTCTGCTCCTAAAGCTTTTAACTTTCCAATAATCTCCCAAAAACATTTTTCATCCAATACGGTATGTACTGAACTCCATCCGTCTTGTGCTAACGGCATAACTGTAGGACTTTTCATTCCCGGAAGAACTTCCAATATCTCTTTCAACTTTTCTGTGGGAGCATTCATCAACACATATTTCTTGTCTTCTGCCGTTTTTACAGCCTCTATACGGAAAAGCAACTCATTCAATACTTCACGCTTTTCCGGTGTAATCTGTCTGTTTCCAATAAGTAACGCTTCTGACTTCATTACGACTTCTACTTCACGTAAGTTATTACTTACCAATGTAGACCCGGAGCTTACAATATCGAAAATAGCATCAGCCAAACCAATACCAGGAGCAATTTCTACCGAACCGGTAATTACATGTATGTCGGCTGTAATCCCTTGTTGCTTCATGAAACCTCTTAATATCTCCGGATAAGAAGTGGCTATTTTCTTTCCCTCAAACCACATCAATCCCGGATAATCAATTGCTGTTGGAATAGCCAACGAAAGGCGACACTTACTAAAACCTAAACGCCGTATAATTTCTGCATCTTCCTTACGTTCCAAGAATTCATTTTCACCAACGATTCCTAAATCTGCAACCCCACTTGCTACTGATTGGGGTATATCATCATCACGTAAAAAAAGAACTTCCAACGGGAAATTGGTTGATTGTACTAACAATGTTCTTTTAGTAGAACTTAATTTGATGTCCGATTCCTGTAACAAAGCCATTGTTTCTTCATATAAACGGCCTTTGGACTGTACTGCAATTCTAAGCATAATTTATTTTTATAACGTCTTTATTTTTAATAAAAAGAAAGGAGACTTCCCACCTCTTCGGTCAGCCTCCTTGTATCATATCTCACGCACGAAACAAACATTATTGCCTACCGAAGTTTCTCGTCAGGTTTACAATGATAATGATGTTCAAACGCTCTGTTCATTCTTATATTCTTTCTTTTTGGCTGCAAAAGTAACCTTTATTATTGACAAGTGCAAAGAAAACAGCACAAAAAGTTTCAAAAAGCACACTTTTTACACTTTATCTTCTAAATCACACCTTTCAAATCCCATTTCTAAACGAGCTTTCTCCGGAGGAAAAGTAAAATAGAGACATTGAGCTTCCGTACACAATTCTCCCACCTTATTATATATAGAAGCATTCACTACGGCCAAATTGCGTTTGACTTCTGTCACTTTCGCCTCTAGACGTATCCAATCTTCAGTTGTTTTTATAGAACGTTTATAACGCGTTTCCATCTTGGAAGTAACCCCTGCACGCTGTAATTGGCGCATCACAGCCCAAGCACAAATTTCATCCAATAATACAGCTTGAATACCACCATGCAACGTATCTATCCATCCTTGATATTCGGCACGAGGTTTCCATTGACACACAACTTTATCGCCCTCTTCATAAAACTCCATTTTCACACCGTATTCGTTTGTTGGCGCACAACCAAAACAGTTATAACCTTCCTTACCTATCCAAGGATTACGTATCTTTCGTCTTTCCATAATACTTAAACTTTCTAATATTCATAATCCACGCAGGCCCGATTAAGCTTTACTTCCTTTAAAATAGCACCTGCCGCTAAATGAGCAGGATGAGTTGCATACAAACGAACGTCATCCAATGATTTGAATTCACTTTCCAGAACAATGTCCCAATCTTCAGATGGATTGCAATTTGTAGCAACTTGAATCTTACAAATAGACGGTATCTGTTGTGGCAAAGCTTCTATCGCAGACTTAAAATGTTCAAATATTTGTTTTTTCTCTTCTATCAATAAATTCTCCTTTAACTTAAATAATACAATGTGTTTTACCATATCGTTGCTTATTTCACTAAAATATTCTACTTTTGCAACATCACTATTGATTTTGCTTGTTCAAGAGTGCAAAGTTAGTCAATTTGATTGAAGTTTGTCTATCACAGCATAAATAAATATATTTCAAATGAAAAAAAAATGCTTCTACCTATATTATATCCTACTTTGGACGTTGTGTCTTTTCAGTTGCCGTCCATCCTCTCCTCCCTCCCATCAATTATCCACACATGATTTGCCACAAATCAAAGATAGCGGGAATTTAGTGGTTTTAACTCTCTACAGTTCTATCAGCTATTTTAATTACCGAGGCGAGCCAATGGGATTTCAATACGAGTTGAGTGAACAATTTGCCAATTCATTAGGAGTCAAGTTAGAAATCAAAACGGCTCAAAATCCTCTAGAATTGGAAAAAATGTTACTTCAAGGAGAGGGGGATTTAATTGCTTACAATCTTCCCATTACTTTGGAAGGAAAAGAAAATTTCATTTATTGTGGAGAAGAAATTATCTCCCATCAAGTGTTGATACAACAGAAAAATCGAAAAAAGAAATCCATTAAAGACGTAACAGAATTAATCGGGAAAGATATTTATGTCAAACCTGGACGAAGTTTGCAACGACTTAAAAACCTTGATAAAGAACTTGGAGGTGGTATTCATATTCACGAAGCAACCGAAGACAGCATTACCGAAGAAGACCTTATTGCACTCGTCTCTTTGGGAGAAATAGACTATACCATCTGTGACAACGAGACCGCTAAACTCAACCAAACCTAT
>JAFUNW010000246.1 GCA_017472905.1 Bacteroidaceae bacterium | reverse complement strand
TAGTTTCTTTATATTAAATACCGGACCGTCTTTACATACACACAGATGTCCTTCATCTGTGTTTTCTACACAACAAAGGCAGGCTCCTACGCCACAAGCCATTGTATTTTCCAATGAAACTTCACATTCGATGCTGTTTGCTTTAGCATACCGGGCAACAGCCATCATCATCGGTTTGGGACCACAGGTATGGATGCTGTCGAATTGTTGTTGGCTGAGGATGGAATGTTGTGTTACGTATCCTTTTTCGCCCAAAGAACCGTCTTCGGTCGTATAGTATACTTCGCCAAGTCTTTTAAACTCATCAAGTTGTAATAAGTCTTGGGCTGAACGTGCTCCCAATAGGAAAGTCGGTTGGATACCGGCTTCTTTTAGCTTTTTACCAAAGTAAAGTAAGGGGGCTGTACCGACACCACCACCTATGAGCAATGTCTTTCTCTGTTTGTCCGGCATGGAAAAACCATTTCCAAGAGGTAAAACCACGTTTACGACATCACCGATAGCTGTTGAGGCTAGCTTTTTTGTGCCATCGCCCACTAATTGCACAAGAAACCATACCTCATTTTTTTCTCTGTCTACATTATTTATAGAAATGGGCCGGCGTAGGAATGTGGTAGAGGAGTTATCTACCCGAATCTCGGCGAATTGTCCCGGGAGCATTTCCGGAAGCGCCGATGTGTGAGTCATTTTTAGCAACACGTAGTTGGCGTGCAACCTTATGTTGGCTGTGACCGTTAGGTCCAAGATGAATTTTTTCATGATTCAAATGTATAATTGTTTTGTTTTGCAAAGATAGCTATTTTAAGCGAACGCAAAATAAAAGCATCAAAGAACTTTTGCTTATATACGCAAATCTTTTTTGCTTTATCGTTCCGTATTATAAAAAATAGGTCGTGCAGACCTATTTCTGTGGAACTATTGTTTCGTAAGTTCCATCGTCATAGAAAATTTTTATTTCCTTAATTTTTCGAACAGGCCTTTCTAAGTACCTAATTTCCTCAATGTCAGTTTGTTTTATGTCTTCAAATGGGGCTGCTGAGGCGATTTCCTTGCGATTTTCGGCATCATTCGTCCATTCACTCGTATTTTTTTGATTTTCGATCTCTTTGGAAGGGAGGATTTCGGTGAAAAGGGATTGAGGAGGCTCGCCATTACACATTTCGCCCTTTCCATATAACAACCATTCAAGGTTGAGGAAATTAAAGGCAGCATGAATTTTCATGATTACCTCTAGACTAGGGTTGTTTCGACCGTTAATAATTTGTGAGAGAGTTGCAAGTTTTATTTGGGTGGTGTTGGCAAATGAAGTTGGTTTCATTTGCAAGTAATTCATAAGCTCAAGAATTCTGTCTTTCATTTCAATATATTTATTTATAACTTCAGTTTACTCATTTTCGAATACAAATGTAAATAGAATATTTTTCCAAAACAAATTAATCAAGTTTAAATTTAAAATTTATAAGTATAAAACAAAATTTCATACTCAACAAAGATGAAATTTATTCATGAATAAATCATTGAGAATAACCTCTATTTAGGAAACTTAAAACGTTGTAATTTATTGGTTTCGAGTTGCTTATATAAAATCGGATAGCTTTTTTAAGCTTTCATAATGCAAAATTTGTATATTTAGCTGTTTATCGCGGCTTGTTTGCTTGCATTTAATACAATAATTGATTGGATACCAATGTTTTATAATTTATATTTTAATTTGCAAGATTTTGCATTTTATTTATGTGAATAGAATTCGAAGGTTTTGTATTTAAATAAAGTGTAGTGGTTTTGTATTTGTAAACTGTATTCTGCTTAAATAAAATTATGCTTTGCTAAAATAAAATTTCACAAGTGTAAATAGGTTGTTTGTTGAATCATTGCTTGGATAATTGAGTTTGCGAAATGATGTATGCAGCTTGTTTTTCTTACTTTTTGGCATGCGGAATATTGGAAGTGTTAAATAAAATATTGTAGTCTGGCTTCATTCAAAAACTCCGCAATTTGGGAAGTATCAAAATGTAAGCAAAATAAGGGTCTATAAGATTTGCATATCTTTTTTGCTTGAAGAGATGTTTGTGATTGAAAATTGCGAAATGTCAGAATGTCAGGTAGGTTCTCCAAAAACAGTTTTTGAAACTAAAACATCTCGTTGAAGGATATAATATATGAGTTGGGAGATCTTCTTTAAGCCTTAGATTTTGTTATTTGATTTTTCAGTTAGTTGTTGGGAGAATGAGTTAAATTGAGTTGGGAAGTCGTTTTTTCTATTCCCCATTTTGATTTTATTGGACAGGTGCGTTTTCTGTTGATTTTTTCGGTCAATAGTGAAGAATGCAAGTTAATATTTGATTCTCACGAGGCTAAAATCTTTGTAAGTCGCTTGTATTTAGGTGGATAGGCCTTAATTTTATGTATAGGATTTGCGCTGAAATAGAAAAATAGGTGTAAAATAGGATTATTTTCCCTCTATTTTGGGTTTTGTTCTTACTATGGAGGAGGTTTTTGTGTAGTGAAGATTCGTTTAAGCTTTCTAATGTAGAATTTTGAAGATGAGTTCACGCAACAGTTCTCCGTTTTCGGTTGATGGATTGTTTACTCCTTTTGAGCGTGCGTCACATTCGCGGATATCGCTGATAATGTA
>JAFUNW010000245.1 GCA_017472905.1 Bacteroidaceae bacterium | reverse complement strand
TAGTGGTGCAGCTAAATCGGAAATAGTAAGGGTTTCTCCTTGTGGCTCTTATGAAGATTTAGAGGATAAGGTTCAAGTGGGTGGCTTCGGTCTTGCTTGGGCACGAAAATCGAAGGCGAAGATAAGCATGTAGAAAGCATATGGTTTCCTCGTTTGGACGAGGGTTCGATTCCCTCCAGCTCCACAACCTAAAAAGGTATTATAGGTTCAAACGCAAAGTATCTTAAGATACTTGCTCATTTATCTTAAGATACTTGGGCATTTATCTTAAGATACTTTTTTAATGGTTTTTCTTATAGAAATTAGCCGTTCCGGTTTTGGGGTAATTAGAAGCATAAATATACAAAAAAACACAGAGCTTATCTAATAAGAAAAACTCTGTGTTTTATATAGAACAAAGCTATTAGCTTAATTGCTCATGCATGTTTTGTGCTGCCCGGCGTCCGTCTCCCATTGCGAGAATAACAGTAGCTCCTCCGCGTACAATGTCTCCACCCGCATAAATGGTTGGGATGTTGCTTTGCATGCGTTCATTGACTGCAATGGTGTTTTTGCGTCCCAATTCAAGACCTTTAATGGAGGTCGGAACAATCGGGTTGGGTGATACTCCAACGGCAACAACAGCCATATCGATATCCAATGTAACTGTAGCTCCCGGAATAGCTACGGGACTTCGGCGTCCGCTTGCATCCGGTTCACCTAATTCCATTTTTTGAAGAACTACTTGTTTAACGGCTCCCTTTTCATCGGCTATATATTCGATGGGGTTGTGAAGCGTCAGGAATTCAATGCCTTCTTCTTTGGCGTGTTTCACCTCTTCAAGTCTGGCCGGCATTTCTGCCTCGCTACGGCGATAGACTATATAAACGTTCTCTGCGCCCAACCGTTTGGCGGTACGGCAAGAGTCCATAGCCGTATTACCACCACCTACGACAATCACATTTTTTGCCGGATTGATGGGGGTGTCAGTTTCGGGATTTGATGCATCCATTAAGTTAACGCGAGTCAAGTACTCGTTGCTAGACATAATGTTTACACTGTTTTCTCCCGGAATATTCATAAAATTGGGAAGTCCTGCACCGCTGGCAATAAAGATTCCTTTGTAACCTTCTTCTTGCAGTTCTTCCACACCGATGGTTTTTCCAATGATGCAGTCTTTGACAAATTTAACTCCCATCTTTTCCAAGTTGTTGATTTCTACATCTACAATCTTGTTGGGTAAACGGAACTCCGGAATACCGTATTTCAATACACCTCCGATTTCGTGTAGAGCTTCAAATACGGTTACATCATAACCATATTTGACCATGTCGCCGGCAAAACTTAATCCGGCAGGTCCCGAACCCACGACTGCGATTTTTATTCCGTTACGTGGGGCTAATTCGGGAAGTACGATGTTCCCACTTTCTCTTTCATAATCCGCTACAAAACGTTCCAAATTACCGATGGCAACAGCTTGTTCACCCATCTTAAGGTGAATACATTGACTTTCGCATTGCTTTTCTTGCGGACATACCCGACCACATACAGCAGGAAGAGCTGATGTGTGTTTCAAGACACGGGCTGCTTCCAAAAATTCTCCTCGTTCAACGTTTTTGATGAACGAAGGGATGTTGATGCTCACCGGACATCCTTGCATACAAGTCGGGTTCGCGCAGTCCAAACAACGTTTGGCTTCCGTCATGGCTTGTTCTTTCGTATATCCGGTGTTTACCTCTTCGGTACGTGTCGTAGCTCGATAGACAGGGTCTAGTTCGTTCATCGGACACCGTTCTATGGCTGTTCGTTCTTTTGGTTTCATCGCTTTACGCAACTCTTCGCGCCACGAAGCTTTGCGGTCAAGCAACTCTTCTAGGGGAAGTTGACATCCTACGGATTGGCATGGTTGACAAGCGTCTTCTTTCTGATTGATTGAAGTTTCTATCTTGCAAACATGTTCTTCCAAATGGCTCATTTCCTCCAGTTCCACTTGTTTAAATGACCCCATTCGCTTGAACATCTCGTCAAAATCTACCTGATGTCCATCAAATTCCGGACCGTCTACACATACGAACTTGGTTTTTCCTCCTACCGTTATACGGCATGCACCACACATTCCGGTTCCGTCAACCATGATGGTATTTAATGAAACATCTGTCGGGATATTGTATTTCTTGGTTAACAAGCAACAAAATTTCATCATGATGGCCGGCCCTATAGCGAAACATTTGTCTACTTGTTCACGTTTGATTACGCTTTCAATCCCCTCTGTAACAAGTCCTTTGTTTCCATAAGAGCCATCGTCAGTCATAATGATTACTTCATCTGAACTCTTGCGCACTTCATCTTCCAGAATAATCAGTTCTTTGCTTCGTCCGGCTAAAACTGAGATCACACGATTTCCGGCGGCGTTCAATGCTTGGATGATAGGAAGCATCGGAGCTACACCAACCCCTCCTCCGGCACATACTACAGTACCGTACTTTTGAATATGTGTCGCTTGTCCGAGTGGGCCCACTACATCTAAAACATAATCACCGACATTCAATTGGCATAATTTTGTTGATGAGAGACCAACAGTTTGAACAACCAAGGTGATAGTTCCTTTCTCCAAGTCTGCTCCAGCTATGGTAAGGGGCATACGTTCTCCTTTTTCGTCTACGCGTACAATGACGAAATGGCCGGCTTTGCGTGAGCGGGCAATCAGCGGAGCTTCAATCTCCAGTTTGAATACTTTCTCTGAAAATTGTTCTTTGCTAATAATTTTGTTCATTGCTATATAATTTTGTTTAAATATTCATTCTTTTACTTTCAATTTGAAAGATTCCGCAAATGTAATGCTAATTTTTGAAAGTATGAAAAGATTCTATGAAAATGTATATTCAACTATGAATGAGAACTCCTAAACAGAGATTTCTGTAATTTATTGATGTTGTCGATATACAAGGTAGTAATTGTAAAAAATGAAGTTTTTCCTCCTGTAAATGCAAGAAAAAAAATGAAACCGCCTTCATTGCTGCATGAAGCCGCCTTCGTTGAACATCGAAAGCGGCTTCGTAAAATGGGCAAATATTTTATTTCTCTAAATTGTCAACAAAATTGCAAAATTTTGCAATACATCCTTTTAAAGCTCGTCAATGGATTCTTAATTAATCCATTCAAATCCGCAATAGGGAACCAATGCTTTCGGGATGTGGATACCTTCCGGAGTTTGGTTGTTTTCCAATAGAGCTGCAACGATGCGTGGAAGGGCTAAAGCAGAGCCGTTCAAGGTGTGGCAAAGTTCTGTTTTACGCTCTGCAGTACGGTAACGACATTTCAAACGATTGGCTTGATAGTTGTCGAAGTTGCTGACAGAACTTACTTCCAACCAACGTTGTTGGGCTTGGCTGTAAACTTCAAAGTCGTAGCAGGTTGCTGCAGTGAAACTCATGTCTCCTCCACACAAGTGAAGAATGCGGTAGGGGAGTTCCAACTTTTGAAGTAAGCCTTCTACATGGTTCAACATCTCTTGGTGGCTTTCGCGGCTGTGTTCGGGAGTGTCTATGCGTACGATTTCTACTTTGGAGAATTCATGCAGACGGTTTAATCCACGTACATCTTTGCCATAAGAACCGGCTTCGCGTCTGAAACATTGGGTATAGGCACAATTCTTGATAGGCAATTGTTTTTCTTCCAAAATCACGTCTCGGTAGATATTGGTTACCGGAACTTCAGCGGTGGGAATGAGGTAGAGGTTATCAGCAGTGCAATGATACATCTGTCCTTCTTTGTCCGGTAGTTGTCCGGTTCCGTATCCCGAAGCTTCATTCACAACAGTAGGAGGCATGATTTCGGTATATCCGCTTTGGCGTGCTTCATCCAAAAAGAAGTTGATGAGTGCACGTTGTAATTGTGCACCTTTTCCTTTGTATACGGGGAAACCGGCACCGGTGATTTTTACTCCAAGATCGAAATCAATCAGGTCGTATTTCTTTGCTAATTCCCAATGAGGTTGTGCATCGGTAGGCAACGCTTTTTCCATTCCTCCGGTTTTTACGACAACATTGTCATCAGCATGTACACCTTCGGGAACTTCGTCATAAGGAATGTTGGGGATGGTGTAAAGCAGGTTTTGAGTATCGATGGCTGCCTGATCCATTTCCTGTTGCAACGTCTTGTTTGCTTCTTTCAGTTCGGCTACTTGAGCTTTTACTGCTTCGGCTTCTTCTTTCTTTCCTTCTTTCATCAACCCACCAATGGCAGCCGACATCTTCTTTACTTCTGAAAGGTTCTTGTCTAATTGGTTTTGTGCGTTACGGCGTTTCTTATCCAGTTCTAATACTTTGTCTACGGCTTCACGAGCACCTTGAAAATGTTTCTTTTCCAATCCTTTGATAACTCGTTCGGTCTGTTCGCTGATTACTTTGATTGTAAGCATATCTATTCTGTTTTTTGTTATTTTCGTATTGAAGCGACAAAGATAGATAAAAAATGTGGTATCGCGTGTGTTTGCATGAGAACAAATTTTGTTCTTCTGAAAACTTTATTTGTTTTTTCATTGTTTTGAAAAATAGTAATTCACTTTTGTAAGTTAAAATACTGGAGACAAAAGGAAGCAAATAATATTCAGAAAAGAAAATAAGTGACCAATGAAGCGAGAACGTAAAATAGGAGAGTGGGTAGATCCGGATTCCTTGAAGTGGAGAATTCGATTGAAATTGATATTCGGTGGTGTGTTGCTGATTGTCTTTTTGTTTTTCTTGGGGCATTTGCTTTTAGGTAATTGGGAATAGAGCGATGGATGAAAGATCTTATTTTGCAACAAAACTGTTGGAGTTGATACGCAACGTATTTTCCGGCTTAGGTTTTTCTGACAATGCATTGCGTCAGATAGACGAATATGTCTATGTTGTGGTTATCCTGTTGATTGCGTGGCTTGTTACTTGGGTGTTGCGCCGAGTTATATCTTATTCGATGTATAAAGTCCTGGCCGGACATAAAATATCTTGGCTTACGTTATTGGTGGAGCATGGAATGTTGCGTCAACTGTTTCATCTTCTTCCTCCTTTGATTATATCCGGATTGTTGCCGTTTGCCTTTTCGGGTTCTGATTGGTTGTATATCTTATTGGTTCGTTTTACTTGGATTTGGTTTGTTGTTGCATTGATTCGTTCGATAAATATTCTGTTACGCTCCATCGGACAGGTCGTATTATCGAAAAAGGAATTGCAAGATCGTCCGATGAAAAGCTTTATACAGATTCTGCAAGTCTTGGTCGTTTTTTTGGGTGTAATAGTTGTGATTTCCATCTTGATAGGTAAATCTCCCCTGAATCTGGTGACCGGTTTAGGTGCTTTTGCAGCAGTGTTGATGCTTGTTTTTAAAGATACGATTTTGGGTTTTGTTGCCGGTGTCTTGTTGGCAGAGAATGACATGGTGCATTTGGGGGACTGGATAGAGATGCCTTCTGCGCAAGTGAACGGAATCGTGACAGACATAACGTTGACGGTTGTCAAGGTGCGTAATTGGGATAATACCATTGTGACTGTTCCGCCTTATTCGCTTGTGACAGGTTCTTTTGTAAATTGGCGTGGAATGAAGCAATCCGGTGGCCGGCGTATCATGCGTGGATTTACGATTGTGCACGATTATGTGAAGCCTTGTACCCCTTTGTTTCTGGAGCGCATGAAGGCTTTTGATCCGGATTTGGCTGAATATATAATTCGTAAACAGCAGCAGGCCGCTCGGGGTATGGTTGTTGATACGCATAATCCGGAAGGATTGGTTGATGGTTCCATAGAAACTAATTTAGGCTTGTTGCGAGCTTATCTGGCTTTGTATTTGCGGCGTCATCCGGATATAAACTCTTCGATGCAACTGATGATTCGATGTTTGCCTCCGACTGATAATGGATTGCCCTTGCAGTTGTATTGTTTCAGTAAAAATAAGGTTTGGGAAGAATATGAGTCCATTCAATCCGGTATCATGGAGCATGTCTTGTCTATCTTGCCGGTCTTTGAACTTCATGCTTATCAGAACACATCGTTGCGCGACAATGTAGTGAACGGGTTGTTGGAAGGAGGATATGAGGTTGGGAAAATTCAAAGTTTCCCTTGGGGGATTATAAAAAGCTAAGAGTATAAAAACAAAAAAGAGGTGAATCTCACCTCTTTCTTGTTTTACTAAAAAATCACCAATTACTTATGGGGATTATTATGCTTCTGCTGTAGGGATAACAGATACATAGCTTCTGTCTTTGCGACCTTTCTTGAAGCATACGATACCATCCACCAACGCATAAAGAGTATGATCGCTACCCATTCCCATGTTTACACCGGGATTGTGTACAGTACCTCTTTGGCGTACAATGATATTACCAGCTTTGCATTTTTGACCACCCCAAATTTTTACGCCTAATCTTTGACTTGCAGATTCGCGACCGTTCTTAGAACTACCTACACCTTTTTTATGTGCCATTTCTTTTCAAATTTTAAGGGTTAAGCAATAACTTGTTTGATTGTCAACTCAGTGAATTGTTGGCGATGACCATTCAATTTACGGTAACCTTTTCTTCTCTTCTTGTGGAATACGAGAACTTTGTCACCTTTCACTAAGGCTGTGTTTACTTCGCAAACTACTTTTGCGCCTTCTACTACGGGAGCCCCCACAGTAATTGTTCCATTGTTGTCTACCAACAATACTTTCTCAAACTCAACAGTTGCGCCGGCTTCAGCACCTTGAATGTGGTGAACGAAGAGTTTTTTACCCTCTTCAGCTTTGAACTGTCGACCGTTAATTTCTACGATTACGTACATTATTTATAATTATTAAACGGGTTTTTCCGCAAGGTGGATGCCTCTCTTGCACCGCTTCTTCGAACCTCTACGGACTAAATCGGCCGCAAATTTACTGCTTTCTTTTCAATTGAGAAAGCTTTTTGATAGATTTTTTAGAGAGAAGATGCCTCTTTTTTAGATGAATTTTAGTAAAGAGGTTAAAAAAAGTCGGTTAACAGCATCTGGACGTATTCAAATTTCTGTAAGTTGAAAATATATGTTACTTTTGCACAGTCTGTGAATGGAGTTAAACATTCATAGCCAGGAGATACAAATTAAAGAAACTAACGGAGATAGAATTTATGATGGTGTTAGATATTTTGCGGTCAAGAAAGAGTATAAGCAATCTTCGTCTAGTACTAATCCTTCAATTAGTTTTCATTAGTGCAAGTTGTACGAATGGCATCTTGCCTAAGTTTAATAAGGGGAGAGGTGTTCACTTATCTGTTGATTCCTTGTATTATCGTGACAGTGGTTTTCGTTACGTTATTGTGGACGGGAACGATTGGTGGGTAAGTCGTCTTGTGGTGCAAGATTCTACGAT
>JAFUNW010000244.1 GCA_017472905.1 Bacteroidaceae bacterium | reverse complement strand
TGGTACGGAATTGTTCCGCGATTCGGTTGCTTACGATACTCCGTTGGTATTGCGTGACTATCCGTTAGCAGAAGGGGATGTGTTCAATGCATGGGTATACGAAGGAGGAGAGATTCCCCAAAATATGCCGGCTAACGATGTTGAACTTGTTGCCGATGTGGTTACAGGTATTTCGGAAATCCAAGCCAAAGATAAAATTGTGAATGTCTATACTATTGACGGTTCGTTGTTGAAGCAGGGAATCTTATTCAGAGACCTTTCAAATGTTCTGGATGCCGGATTGTATATAGTGGATGGACGTAAGATTTATATAAAGAAGTAAAGTATAGAATTATCATCATGGAAGATATAATTGAGATATTTAAGGGACTCCCAATTCTGATACAAATCTTTTGGGGATGTGCCATCATCAGTTCGCTGTTTATGTTGGTGCAATTGATTCTTTCACTAGTTGGTGTGGGGGATGCTGAGATTGATTTTGGAGGCGACTCTATTGACGGATTGGATTCCAGCGAAGGGACGGATTTGTTTACGGTAAAGAATATTACTAATTTTTTCGTGGGATTCGGATGGGGAGGAGTTTCGTTCGCTTCAGTGATAAAAGCAGAATGGTTACTTCTTGTAGCAGCAATTGCATGTGGTTGTCTGTTCGTAGCCCTGTTCGTGTATATATTCAAGCAGTTAATGAAGATTGAAGGTAATAATGCGATTGATATTGAAGCCGGTGTCGGGCTGGTCGCAGAGGTATATTTACGTATTCCTGCATCTCGCAGCGGAAAGGGTAAAGTACAAGTCAGTCTTGGCGGATCTCTACGAGAAGTCGCAGCAATTACCGATGATTTGGAAGAGATTCCGACCGGAAGTTCTGTGGTGATATTGAAAAAAGTGGGAGAAGATACATTGCTGGTGAGTAAAGAAATAAAATAAATATTAACCTTATAAACAAACAAAACTTATGTCATTACCTATTTTACCTATTGCGATTGTCGTGTTCATCTTGTTTACGGTAATCACTGTTATGAATCGTTATCGCCGTTGCCCTTCGGACAAAATTCTTGTTATTTGGGGAAGTAAAGGGAAACAGTCAGCCAAGTGTGTGCACGGTGGAGGTGCTTTTGTGTGGCCCGTAATTGAGGATTATGCCTATTTGAGTCTGACTCCCATCAGTATAGATGCAAATCTGACCAATGCTTTGAGTAAACAAAACATTCGTGTAGATGTTCCGAGTCGTTTTACAGTGGGTATTTCTACAGATCCAGCTTATATGACAGCTGCAGCCGAACGTTTGTTGGGATTGACATCTACTCAGATTCAAGAATTAGCACGAGACATCTTGTTTGGTCAGCTTCGTCTGGTAATCGCTACCATGAGTATTGAAGAATTAAACAACGACCGTGATAAGTTTTTGGAGAGTATCTCAGCTAACGTAGAGGTGGAATTGAAGAAAATCGGTTTGCGTCTCATCAACGTGAACGTGACCGATATCAAGGATGAATCGGGATATATTGATGCTCTTGGACGCGAAGCCGCAGCTAAGGCTATCAATGAAGCAAAAGTGCGTGTAGCCGAACAAGACAAAGTGGGTGAAATCGGTAAAGCTGAGGCTGTTCGTGAAACCCGTATTCGTACAGCAGAGGCTAATGCACAAGCCGTAAAGGGTGAGAATGAAGCTAAAGTAGAGATCGCAAATTCAGAAGCTTATCGCCGTGAACGTACAGCTGAAGCACAACGCAAAGCCAATGCAGCTGAAAAGGTGCAACAGGCACGTGCTTTGCAAGAAGCTTATGCCGCAGAGCAAGAGGCCGAGGTTGCTCGTGCAGATCGTGATCGTAGTACAGAAACTGCTAACGTACTTGTGCCACAAGAGATTGAGAAGAAACGTTTGGTTATTGCAGCCGAAGCTGAGGCTGAACAGAAACGCGTAAATGCTAAAGGTGAGGCGGACGCTATCTATGCCAAGATGGAAGCAGAAGCTAAGGGACTTTATGAAATCCTTACCAAGCAGGCTGCCGGTTACGAAAAGATGGTTCAGGCTGCCGGTGGAGATGCTAATAAGGCTTATATGTTGCTCTTGTTAGAGAAACTACCTGAATTGGTGAGAACTCAAGTAGAAGCAGTGAAAGGCATCAACATTGATCATGTTACCGTTTGGGACAGTGGCTCAACCGGAAACGAAGGAAAAGGTTCTACTGCCAACTTTGTGTCCGGGTTGATGAAAAGTGTTCCTCCGTTGAACGAACTGTTTGATATGGCCGGCCTTAATCTGCCTGAATATCTTGCCAAAAAGAAAGAGGTGGAAGATGCAGATGTGATAGAAGAGAGAGAGGTTGAAATCAATGGAGAGAAGTACAAAGTGAAGAATTGAGTTTGGTAGAGAAAGGGGTATAAGAAAAAGATTGATATTTTTTGCTTGTACCTCTTACACCTTATCAATAAAAATGCTCATGGCTCGTTTAATTCTTGTTTTGCTGTATATTATAATCCCTGTTTTAATTATAAAATTCCATATTTTAAAACGACTTAATTTAATAAAGGAATAGCAGAAAGAAGTTTGTCTGTAATAGATATTCTTTCAGATGGTTTGCTGAAAGGTGTTTATCTTATACAAGGAAAGAAGGTAATAGTTAAGTAGAGGGAATAAGAATAAATAATTTAAATAACGTGATATATGATGAAAAGAATGTTAATGTTTGCATTTGCAGTTTTTGCCTGGTTGGGCGCTCAAGCGCAAGAATCCTTGACCGAGAATCCTCGTGGTGTATATAAGTTGACTCGGTTTATTGGGAAAACTGGAGAAATTGCAGTACCTTATGATCAATATAAAGTATGTACGGACAGCATCACTTTAGTGTGCGCAGTGGAGGATACTAATCGGCTCCAAATTGCTCATCCTGACAAGCTACCACACAATTATACAGGGAAGAGACACCGTAATCCTATGAGCCGAGAATCATTGATTTATGACAGTAATGATAAACAATTTACGTTGGAATGGTGGAGCGAATATTCTAATCATATTTATTTCCCATACAAAGGTTGGTGTACCGAATACTATCAATCAGGATTGTATTCGGAGAATGCTAAACCGTTTTTTGATGCTATAATGAAGCCTGTTGAAGTTGATGAATCAAATGAATTCATTGGAACATGGAATATAATCGGGCACATGGATGATGTGAAAGGCGTGAGGAATATAAAAAAAGTGTTGGCTGAAATGCAGCAAAGAAATTTTTCTAATGAATATGCCTCTTTTATATTTACTCCCACGTATGTAATAAAAGTTTGGTCTGTTAGTGCTTCTATATTAGAAAAAGTTTCATATAAGGGAAAAAATCGGATTGTGCTTTCTAATGGAAATGTTGTTAAAGTCTTTAAATTGTCAAAAGATTGTATAGCTTATCCTATTCCTCATATAGATGGGCTGGATTATGTGATTCTTCAACGTGATAATAGTAAACAGCCTATCATAGGGAAAATCGCTAGTTTCTTTTTATCTGGTGGATATATAGTAAATGAAAGATAAATTGATTTAGTTAAAAAAGATAGAGCCATGAAATATTGGAAAGGCTATTTCGTGTTATTCTTATTATTAATAGGAAGTGCGTCATGTAATATTAAGCAAAAGAACAATTCAAAAGAATTGGATAAAGTAGAAATCTGTCAAAAGAATGATTCAAATGCATTGAGTCAAGTCGATAACAGGCAAGTGATGAGAGAGCTGTGTAAGGGGACCGGCATTGTTCTGATAGATGAAGTAGACTCTATCGGGCAATGGAATGTGGAAGTCTTGGATCGTTTGAAGACCGATGAACAGAATGTAGAATGTGGAAATATACATATAAACGCTTGGGAAGAAATCATGTATTATGATGATGAAATGGAGGAGCCTCTATTACTGAAAAAAGAAGAATTGCTTGACTCTTTGATGAAGTATAATCGTTTCACTCAAAAAAAGATGTTTATGAAATTCCTGTATGTGGATGAAAGTGTTCTTGTGCATTACCATGCAAAGACTGCAACGCCCGTTTCTTTGGTTAAAGAGATTGGGGAGGCACTTGTTGAACTGCACAAAAGAAGAAATCTCTTTCTTTCTGAGCTTGAACCCGGACTTACCGAAGATGAGATATGTCAAAAGTATCCTTTTATAATTATCACCGATCATGTTGTAGGAACTTGGTCTTTTTGGAACTTTTTATCAAGAATACCACCAACGAAAATTGATGGTCAGCCTCTACTAATAGGAAATCAAATAATTGATCTTGATGATCAGCTTCTAGTAGGAAAAAAGCCTACTTTAAAGGAAGTTAGAGAGTATATGTCAAACCCTCTCTTCAAAGAAAGGTCAGGGTTTCCTATCAAATTCGACACGATTGTAGTTAGAAAGTATATGTTAATGTTAAACCCTCTCTTCAAAGAAAGGCTAGGCGACACGATTGTAGTAACACGATTGTAGTAACTAGAGAAATAAAAAACAATATAAATGAGTTCCAATAATTTTTTTATTGTAATGATGATAATGTTCGCTTTTATCGGCGGATTCATTTCATGGAAAGTAATTAGCGACAAAGAAAAGCAACGTGCCAAGGAATGTATGAGCAGGGAGGAGGTACTGTATTTTTCAAACCTAGAAAGCACATTAGGGAAAATGCTCATTGGTTTTTTTGATGGAATGTTCTTGTATCCGATTTTATCCATAAGAGAAGTCAGTGATATAATCATTTTCTTTATCTTGATGTTGTGGATTGCTTGGTATTTCTCTCACAACTACCCTCTGTTTGCAATTACTAATGATTCTTTTATCCTTTGGAAGTATTACGGTTTTGCAAATCCTAAAAAGTATAATTTAAGTGAATTGACTCGTAAAGAATTTGACACCTTTTATAACAGTACGTCTATTCACTTTGTTGTACTTTATCAGGGAAAGAGAAGAATTAACAAATTCGATTCTACTGCTCATAAAGATGAAGATAAACTTCTTGAACTCCTCCGTCAAATCCCGGAAAAGCAAGAATAACATATTATCAACAACCTAGAAAAAAAGAAAAAATTGAATTATTTGCTGAGTGCGTATGCTGCACATGACATTATTCAAGGATTTGAATTATATTTGCAACGTGTTCTAACAGAAATATATGATTAATAATTAAAAACTGAATTTTATGAAAAAAGTGAAATGTTTGAACGTTTGTTTGATACTGTGCCTATTGTTACTAGGAAACACATCGTGTACAGGACAAGAGAGTTATCATGATGTGATTAAACAATTGCTGAAGTACGGTAGTTTATCTAACGGGATGTCAATGGAAAATATGCGTCCTTTGTTCGAGTCGCAAACAGAGCAGGTATTATCTGATCTGACAGGTGAAGAGAAAAAAGCAAAAATCAAAGAACTTGTGGATGCCTATTGCGAGGGCCCGTTATTCGAGGACATGGCAACTTTGATGCAACCTCATTTTGAGAAACATGTCAGTCTTGCTGATTTGAAAGATTATGCCGATGTTGCAGCTACTGCCCAATTTCAAGAGGTAAATACTCGGGCAAATTCTGCCGGAGAAATGGCCGGAGCTAATTTGATGACGGGAATTATGGCTTTTGCATCAGGAAATACACCGGAAGCAATAAAACCAATTGAATGTTCGGATAATTACAAAAAGCTGTTTGCTGATTATTACGAAGCTTCCGGTTCTGATGGTGTACTCGACCAAATGGTAACAGCCATGTCACAAGCGATGCAGACCGAAGCGATGGATGAGCAGGCCATAACGTTATTTAATAAGATGATGGATTATATGAAAGCAAACTTTCATACCGCGATGTTGAATTCATTTGTTTCCGGTGGAGTATCGGAAGATGATTTGGATTATTTTTCCGAAATAATCAAAATGCCGGCTTATAGTGGCGTATTGTCAGCTACGAAAGATATGTTGACTGATGTACAAGGTCTAGGACTTGGTATGGCTCAATGTTATCAGAAATGGTTGAATAAACATGTAAATACTT
>JAFUNW010000023.1 GCA_017472905.1 Bacteroidaceae bacterium | reverse complement strand
TATTTTCCAATTTTAATTAATCTTCTACTTGCTGAAGCTTTTGAACGTAGATTGCACGCTCTTTTTTCAATCTGTTAATAACAGACGGTTTGTCAAACTGTTGCCTGCTTCTCAGTTCTTTTACGACACCAGTTTTCTCAAATTTTCTTTTAAATTTCTTCAGCGCTCTTTCGATGTTTTCGCCTTCTTTTACAGGTACTACAATCATTTTACGAATTATTAAATTTATATTAGTAATATTATTTTTCGGGAAATTCGGCCGCAAAATTACACATAGTTTCTTGAACCACAAAACTTTCGCCTACATTTTTTAGTTTTTCCCTGAAAGAAGCCCCGGCATTCAGGGGATGAATACCGGGGCGAATTCCTTAAGCTTGTCTTCGCTTTTTATTATTCAGAAATCCATTATTGAATATTCGGATTCAGCTTGTTCCACTCTTCTACCGGAGGAAGAACACCCATTTCAATCACTTCATCACGCAATGCGCAAAGATGTTTATAGCTGGCTTGCAAATTAGCCACCTCTTCAGGAGTTCCATTCACTGCTTTATAAGTCACTCCGTCCTTAGTAATCTCAGTCTCCATCGCCATCATGATATGGTCAAAACCATCAGAGTGTACATAAGTTCCTGCCGGCCATCTGAAAGATTCGCCTCCCATTGCAGCACGAATCATTTCAACCGAAACATACGAGGGGCTTTGGAACGAAGAGCGTCCGCGCAAGTCGATGATCTTCTTTCCACCTTGAATCACATCTTGTTTCATCGCAGCCCATTGTTCATCAGTCAGTTTCTCCGTACCGATCAAGTCTGTCAACGGAGTTCCGTCAACGGTAGCTGTAGAAGCGAATACGGCCATTTGTTCGCCATGACCTCCATAGGTACGGCAATTCTCTACTTTTGACTGCAACACACCAAAGTGTTTAGCCAAAGCACTTTGCAAACGTGTGCTGTCCAAAGCAGCCAAAGTGCTGACCTGTGAAGGTTTCAATCCTGAATACAACAAGGTAATCAAGCCCGTAATATCCGCCGGATTGAAGATAACTACCACATGTTTGGCATCCGGGCAATAAGCCTTAATGTCTTTTCCGAGTTGTTCGGCAATGGCAGCATTTCCTTTCAAAAGGTCTTCACGAGTCATGCCGGCCTTACGTGCAGCACCACCCGAGGAGATAATATATTTAGCATCTGTAAATGCCTCTTTGATATCCGAAGTAAAAGTAATGTTCACTCCTTCAAAAGCACAGTGAAACATCTCTTCCGCTACTCCCTCCAATGCCGGAGCAAAAGGGTCGTACAAACAGATGTTCGGAGTCAGTCGCATCATGGCTGCAGTTTGCGCCATGTTCGATCCAATCATGCCGGCAGCACCTACAATCGTCAATTTCTCATTTGTCAAGAATTCCATAATCAATATTGTGTTAAATTTTAATAGTTTCAACGCTCATCTTCCTAAAGGAAGTTTCGTGCCACAAAGGTAGCTATTATCTTTTACAAAATGCCAAGCGCACATTCATAAAGTAAGTTAATTTGCCCTACTCTGTTCCTTTTTGTAAGGCAGACATTCCAAATCGAACACCATTCAGCGGCGTTCTGCACCATACATGCCCCAAAGAATCAGCGCACCGCCCAGCAAAGCCACCCAAGTGATGTGTTCATCAAGGACAAAGAAAGAGACAACCACCGCAACCAGCGGATTGAAATAGATATAATTGGTGGCACGCACTGCACCCAAACGGGCAACCACAATGTTCCAGAGGAAATAGCACAACATGGAGGCTACAGCACCCAAAAACAAAAGGTTTCCCCAAACGATCGGACGCGACAAAACATCCCAATCAACCGATAGTGGCGAATACAGAAAAGCCGGCAAGACGGTTACCAGACCATAAAAAAAGACTTTCCGAGTGACAAAGAGCGATGAATAGCGCCCCTCCAACATTTTCAGCGCCAATCCATAGCATGCCCAAAGCGCGGCGGCGGCTAAAGCCAACAAATCGCCCAAAGGAGAGAGTTTCAAGATGAAATGTCCGTTCAAAACCACCAAAGCCATTCCCACGCAAGCAACCAACGAGCCCAACCATTGCTTTCGCCCCATCCGTTCACTTTTATACAGCAGGCTCAGCAACAACATCGTCAGTAAAGGAGTCGTACAGACAATCAAAGAGACATTGGAGGCCATTGAATAAGTCAAAGCCATGTTTTCCGTCAGAAAATAGAGTGAGCCACCCGTAACTCCTCCAAGGAGCAAAACAGCCTCATCGCGTAGCGAACGAGCAAAAACAGGACGGGGAACGCAAAACCAAATCAGCACATACCCCAACAAGAAGCGATAAAAAAAGATATCGGACGGCGTCAGCCCTTCCTGAAGCAACAATTTGGTAGACACGAATGTCGACCCCCACACCGACACCGTAAACAAGGCTATCAGATGGGGGAAATACGAGTTTAGCCTTTCCCGAAAAAAACAATTCATGGGTCCTATATATATAATAAGGTGTAAAAATGGTAAAATACCCTACCGCGCCACCCCTTGCAAGGGCGTTCTACTCCCCTTTGCGCTCCTCTTCTTTATACCACGAAGCATACAAACGATACCCGTTGGCAATTTTCTCATTCAACTCTTTGCTTTGGTCTGCATCCACCTTTTTGATAAATTTGGCGGGTACTCCGGCCCACAATTCCCCCGCACCGATTTGCGTATGAGCCAACACCAACGCTCCGGCAGCTACAATAGCCCCCTCACCCACTACCGCATAGTCCAGCACAGTAGCCCCCATGCCAATCAACGCTCCGCTCCGGATGTCTGCTCCGTGAATGGTCACATTATGCCCCACCGTCACGTCATCGCCAATCTCTACGACCGATTTTTCATAGAGCGTATGCAACACGCTGCCGTCTTGTATATTCACCCGGTTACCGATACGAATGCTGTTCACATCGCCGCGCAACACAGCATTGAACCACACACTACATTCATCGCCCATCACCACATCGCCCACCACTGTGGCATTGTCTGCCAAATAGCAGTCCGTCCCTATTTGAGGTGTAAAACCTCTTACTGACTTTATCAGTGCCATATTTTTCTTGCTTATATTTTATTCCATTCTTTCTTTCACAAAGCTTGAGTCGCCTTCTGCAACCATTCCCGTTCGGCCTCATCCAAATGGGGCGACAAGACTTCGTATACATGCCGGTGGTATGCATTCAACCACTCTGTTTCCTCGACATTCATCATCTCCGTCACAATGGGCGAAGTCGCTATCGGGCAAAGTGTCAGTGCCTCAAAGCGATAGAAAGCGCCAAACTCCGTTTCCATGCAAGGAACAACAAGCATCACATTCTCCGTACGTACTCCATGTCGTCCGGCTTTGTAAATGCCCGGCTCGTTCGTCAGGGTCATGCCCGGAACGAGCAGCGTAGGCATGTGATTCATGCGAACCTGATGGGGACCTTCATGTACATTCAGGTACGAACCGACTCCATGACCGGTTCCATGCAGATAATTGACCCCTTCGCGCCACATGGCTTGCCGGGCCAGCACATCCAACTGCGTGCCACACGTACCTTGCGGGAATACGGCACGCGCCAAAGCTATGTGACCTTTCAATACCAAAGTATAGTCGCGCCGCTCCTCTTCGGTCAGCACCCCTAACGGGATGGTACGTGTAATGTCCGTAGTGGCATCCTGATACTGCGCTCCGCTATCCAACAACAAGAAGCCTTCGGGACGCAACGCCACATCCGTTTCGGGGGTGGCTTCGTAGTGAACAATCGCACCATGCTCCTTGTAGCCGGCTATCGTGTCGAAACTGATGTCGCGAAAAAGCGGCTGTTCCGAACGGAAACGTAGCAACGCGCGGTCAACCGACAATTCCGTCACCTCTCCACCGGGCAATTCCCGTTCCAGCCAACGAAGGAAACGTACCATCGCCACACCATCGCGCACCATCGCTTGCCGAAAGCCCTCTATTTCAGCGGACGACTTCACCGCTTTCATCAAAGCCACCGGCGACCCTTTTTCCACAACCTGACAAGCCTGCGGAAGGCGATGAACCATTTCGTAATTGCTCGATGCCGGGTCTACTTGTACACTCTGCAAAGGATAACCGCCCAACCATTCGAAGAAAGAGGAATAAGGCAGACTCTCCACCCCCTCCGCAGCCAAATAGTTCTTCACTTCGGGCGAGATTTTCTCCGGAGCGCAAAAGAAACAGGCTTTTTCCGAAGTTACGACCAAATAGCTGACCGTCACAGGATTGCAATGAACATCCGTTCCCCGCACATTCAACAGCCACGCAATCTCATCCAAGGTGGAAAGAATGATTCCATCCACACGATTCGCCTGCAACACGCTGCGCAGGTCGACCAGTTTTTCGCGACAGCTTTTTCCGGCATACTCCAAAGGCTGGATAACCACAGGATTGCCCGGCAAGGACGGACGCCCCTCCCACAAGAGGTCCCAAGGTTCAGGATAGAGTGCCTCTACCCGAATATCGCAGGCAGCCAAAGCCGATTCGTAGTCTCTAAATGCGGAGAGCGTTTGAGTCGTTCCGGCCATCCCGACCGTATCTCCACGCTGCAACACGCTTCCCAACCATTCGGTTTGCAAAGGAGTTTCAGGCAAACGCTCTTTCATCAAACAAATGCCCGTATCAGCCAATTGCTCTTCGGCCTGAAGAAAATAGCGCGAATCGGTCCACAAGGCAGCCTTGCTCTTGGTCACCACCGCTGTTCCGGCCGAACCGGTAAAGCCGGTCAACCACTCACGCACTTTCCAATGCTCCGGAACATACTCTCCCGAATGAGGGTCTGTACTGGGCACTATCACCGCACTCAAGCCATGCTTGTCCATATAATCACGCACAGCCGACAAACGGCTCTTTATTATTTCTTTCTGACTCTGTTGTTCCATATTTCGTTCTTTTCAGTTTTAAATCTATGTTTTCCGGCTACATCCAAGCCACCCCGCCGATTCTATGCATCACGCGGTTTTATTTCCTGTTAGTGGACAAAGGTAAACCTTTTCCACCGACCGAGCAAGTTTTTGAAAGGATAGTTTCGCACGAAGAGCGGAGCGAATAAAAAAGTGCGGCTTGCTCACGAAAATCTGCTGCACGGCGGAGCAATTTTTGCCGTGCAGCAGACGAACTTTTGCTGCCCAGCAAACCGAACTCTGTTGGGCAGCAGATTTTCAAGAGCAACCGGCAAATTCACGGCAGCTGCCTGCTATATCAATTTCACATTGATAATCAAGAAGTTACAGAAAATCTAAAAAAAATAAGAAGAAAGAGGGAAGAAAGGAAATGAAACGGGAAGAAAGCTATTGATTCAACCCGTTCTTGCAAATAAATTCATTGTTTCGCTGCTTGCGTTCCATAATTTGGATATTTTCGCTTTGATCGATCCAATTCTCTTTGTGATTCAAATGATATTGCACAGCAAGATTGCGCACCGAAACCAAATGATAACCGGCTTTCCGGAAACGCCACGTCAAATCAATGTCTTCACCAATAGCCGGCAATACATATTCTTCATCAAAACCGTTGATGGCTTCAATGGCCTGTCTGGAAAACGACATGTTACACCCTTTCAGCTGATGCATCCGGCGCAATTTGGGAATGAAGCCAAGCAAAGAAGCAGGATTGATGAAGACTCCCTCCTCAATGAAGCCAATCCCTTTTTTGTTTCCCAAGAAGATTTTTCGAAGCAACATGCGCTCTATCTTTTGATAGTTAGCCACATCTTGCAGCAACAGTCTGCTCAACTCATCATTGAGTTTGACCCGTTTTCCCGCAACAATGTTTTTCTCTCCACTCAGTTTCAAATGAAACTCCACAAAGCGCGGATGCAATACGCAATCGCCATCAATAAAAATCAGCCAATCGCTCTTAGCGGCTCTGATGGCTCTATTCAATGCCTGATTCTTGCGCCACCCCACGTCCGGCTGCGTCAGATGCTGAACATCGTGGATAAAATCATAAGATTGGCAGAATACTTTCATGTGTTCATGCTCGGCATCTTCCGAGATAATAATCTCGAAGTTTTGCTCGGTCTGCAATTTTAAAGAATCCAATACGACTTTCAAGGCTGCCGTATTGCTATAAACCGACACGATGACTGAGGCTTTATATTGTTTCGACATACTTTATATTCTTACGGTTCAAATTTATCCAAAGCTACTACTTTTTTGAAATCCGACAAAGAGACAGACTCATCGGAAGCTTGCAAAAATCTCAACGGCACTCCTCCATAAAACGAAGCCCATTGCGAAAAGGTACTGGGCGGACCAATGATGTAGTCGCAACGGGAAAGACCATAGAGGTCTACCAACAAATCACTCCCCTGCTGCCGAAGAAGTTCAAGTCCCGAGAAATCCGAGGGGATTACACGCTCATTGGTGCAAAGAAGAAAACGCACTTGCTTACCCTGAGAAGCAAGCAACGTCTTTATCTGTCTCATATATCGACAATAGACGGAAGGTTCATAGAAATACTTCCCCCCCAGATAGGTTCGATAGTCACCGCCTCGCATGTGAACACCCACCGTGACCACCTCCTCCGAAACGGGAGGCATCATCTCCGCGATCGCCTGCCACACCGCATTAGCCGGAGTAAACAAACGGCGCAGTTCTTCGGTATGCTTAGCGATATAGGCCGAATCGTACCTGATTTCTTTCCACTTCGGATTAAACAACAGTCCCAACGGTTTGCGCAAAGGGATTCGCTCGCCCGGCTTGAGCACCACATGTACCAACTTGTCCATAAAGCGCACGAAAGCATTTAAAAGCTTGCTGCTTATGCTCGGCCGAAGCGTATCGTCCGGAAGATAGGAAGCAATACCCGATTCCCGCAAATTCGGGAAAAAGCCATCGTACCCCTTGTACTGAAAAAGGAAACACACAGACTCCCCGGCCTCCAACGCATACGAGAGTACGGGCAAATAGGTAAAGAGCCTGTTGCACAACTGATTGGAATGTTTACTGATGACTATCATATTGACCGGTTTTCTTAAAGTATTTGTCAAGCACCAACAGCGAAATCAGCTCTTCGCGCTTTGAATTGCGGAATTGCGCTACATATTCGTGAGCATGGTCTATGATTTCCTGCGCCTTATCCGGATGGTTGATATAGTAGGTCAGCTTTTCTTCCAGGTCTGAATAGTCATCTTTGATGCAGACATAGTGATAATCCGGCTTCAACGTCCCCTCCATAAACCACGTCTCGTATTTCGGACGGGGCATAACGGCCAGTGAGTTCGATGACATCACCCACTTGAGGTTCGAAGCGACATCATTCCCCTCAATGCAAAGAATAAACTTATAGTCTAAATGCTCGTCGATGGAGATAGACGGCTTTATCCACTCCGCACGATGGATGTAGTTGGTATTCACCTGTC
>JAFUNW010000243.1 GCA_017472905.1 Bacteroidaceae bacterium | reverse complement strand
TTCCTTGAGGGCCGTATCCTTCGTACGTCATACTCTTGTATTCGCTTTGGTCTTTACCCATTGCATTCTTAATAGCACGCTCAATGTTGTCCTTCGGCATGTTTTCGCGTTTACAAGTAGCTATCACTGAACGCAAAGTAGGATTGTTTTCCGGCTCCGGTCCGCCTGCCTTTACAGCAATGGCGATTTGTTTTCCCAATCTTGTAAAAGTCTTGGCCATATGCCCCCATCTCTTCATCTTGGCGGCTTTTCTATATTCAAACGCTCTTCCCATTGGATTAATATTTTATGGTTGTATTCTGATTAATTATTTATCTCTTATCTTAATTTGGCTTGAAGCTTGTTTTCCAGATTTGCAATGATTTTGTTCATAATCTTGTCTATCTGTTTATCATTGAGAGTCTGGCTTTCATCTTGCAAAAGGAAGCTGACGGCATAACTCTTCTTTCCGGCTTCAAGATTTTTGCCCTCATATACGTCAAAGAGGCTGACTTCTTTCAAGAGTTTCTTCTCTGATTCGTAGGCTATCTTCTCAATTTCCGCAAACTGAACGGCTTTATCAATCAGGAGAGCCAAATCTCTTTTAACAGCCGGGAATTTAGAGAGTTCGCTATAGCTAACTTTCTGATTGCGGATTGCTTTCATCAATTCTTTCCAATTGATTTCTGCATAATAGACTTCGTTATCAATGTCGAAGGCTTTCTGAATCTTTTTAGCAACGATACCCAATGTGGCTATCAGTTTTCCTCCGCGAGTATGCACGGTGATGGCATTGGAATAGATGTCGCTACTGAGAGTTCCAAAAACGACAGCTCCTATCTTCAAACCTAAACGAACAAAAATATTTAAGACGTATGCTTTCAGTTCAACTCCCGAACTGGCTTCATCAGCATGTGCCCAAGAATTATTGACTCGCTTTCCGGTAACCCACAAGCTGAGCATGTAGTTTTCTGAATAGGCTCCCAATATCTTCTCCGGTGTTTTTCGTTCTTCGTTGTAGTAATAACAGTTTCCGAACTCGAAGAATTTCAAATCGCTGTTCTTACGGTTTGCATTGTGAGCAATACTCTCCAATCCGCCGAACAGCATTGATTGTCTCATGACGTTCAAATCGTTGCTGAGCGGATTCATCAGACGAACAAGCTGCTTGGAGGGCCAAGTTTCCAGGTTCTCGTAGTATGCGGCGCAGGTCAAAGAATTATTTAGGATTTCGTTAAATCCACATCCGACCAACTGTTCTGCAATGATGTTCTGTAATTTATGCGATTTGTCGGCTGCGTCTTTGGTTGTAAGACTGGACTTTAATGTTGTAGGTATCTCTACATTATTATATCCGTAGATACGCAGAATGTCCTCAACTACATCACAAGGACGTTGAACGTCTACTCGATAGGCCGGTACTTGCAGAACGATTCCAGCTTCACTTTCTGAAAGGATTTTCATTTCCAGACTTTGTACTATGCTCTTGATTGTCTCGGCCGGAATCTTTTTGCCGATAAGATCATGTACATATTGATAAGTTAACTCTACAGTAAAGTCCGGTAGTGGATTGGGATAGATATCAGTAAGTTCCATCGCGATTGTTCCGCCTGCCAATTCTTTTACTAAGATGGCCGCTTGTTTCAACGCATAGATACATCCGTTCGGATCGATTCCGCGTTCGAAGCGGAAAGAAGCATCTGTGTTCAAACCATGCCGGCGAGCACTCTTGCGAATGGAGGTCGGGTTGAAATAGGCGCTCTCCAAGAATATATTGGTAGTTTGTTCAGTAGTTCCGGATTCCAATCCACCAAAAACACCTCCGATACACATGGCTTCTTCTTCGTTGCAAATCATCAGGTCGTTGGCAGAAAGTTTGTGTTCTACTCCGTCCAGCGTTACAAAGGGAGTTCCCTCCGGCATTGTTTTTACAACAACTGTTCCGCCCTTGATTTTATCAGCATCAAAGCAGTGAAGCGGTTGACCATAAGCATGAAGAATGTAGTTCGTTATGTCGACAATGTTGTTTATCGGTCGCAATCCGATGATGCGCAGTTTGTTTTGCAACCATTCCGGACTTTCTTTTACGGTTACTCCTTTAATGCTGACACCGGCGTAACGCGGACAAGCATTTTCGTTTTCGATACGTATATTGATGGGTAGCTCATGGTTATCTACGTGGAAAGCATCGCATGACGGACGTTGCAATTGGGTTGGTTTACCTTGTTGAACCAACCACGCGTATAGGTCGCGAGCTACTCCGTAGTGCGAACAAGCATCTGCGCGATTGGGGGTAATGTCTACCTCTATCAGATAGTCGCTTTTGATGTTATAATAATCTTTGGCCAAGGTTCCGGGAACGGCATCTTCCGGCAAAACGATGATTCCATCGTGGTTTGTACCGATTCCTATTTCGTCTTCTGCACAAATCATGCCATTAGACTCTATTCCGCGTAGCTTTGACTTT
>JAFUNW010000242.1 GCA_017472905.1 Bacteroidaceae bacterium | reverse complement strand
TTGGCGGAAAACGTGCCGTTTGCCCTTTATCGATTGCCTTGGGAGACCTCTTGTCGGTTGGTAAGACCGGATTCGGGACGGGTCGAAGAGTTTTCTTCCGTTTGCCGGCTTGGAGAAGTTCGGGGATTCGTTTTTGCTCCGTTTCAGCCGGGCGAGGAATGTCCGTTGTTGCTGATGCGCAGCGAAGCAGAATGCCTGTTGACGCTTCCCCCCTATCAAAGCCGGCAAGAAGCCGTATTGACCATGCCGCATGCCGATGGCAAAGAGGAATACGATACCGCCTTTTTTCGTTTTGTGGATGAATTGCGCCAAGGGCGCTTCCGCAAGTTGGTTTTGTCGCGCAGTTGTCGACAACGGGTCGTAGGTAGTTTCTCGTTGGTCAACAGCTTCCTGGAGGCTTGTAGTCGCTATCCGCGTATGATGATATACCTCTGCCATACTCCTCAGGCCGGCACATGGATGGGGTGCACACCCGAAATTTTGCTGGAGGGCATGGCGGAACAGTGGCATACGGTGGCTTTGGCCGGAACGATGCCCGTAGGATGTGTTTCCGGCGTAGAAGAGTGGAGTCGGAAAAACCGTGAAGAGCAACGTTTGGTCAGCGAATACCTGCATGAGCAACTTCGAAAAGCCGAAATAGAACCGGCAGAAGAGGGACCGTATATGGCGCAAGCAGGGCCGTTGGTGCATCTGAAAAGCGATTTCCACTTTACTTTGCCAAAACAAGAGGGCGCAGTCGGTCGTTTGCTGGAACTTTTGCACCCGACACCGGCCGTATGTGGGTTGCCCAAGGAGTCGGCCCGGAGATACATCCCCCGTAACGAGGGATATTGTCGGGGCTATTACTCCGGATTCGTAGGCCGGCTGGACGTTACGGGCGAGACTCATCTTTACGTGAACCTTCGGTGTGCCAAGGTGATGGGAGCGGATTTGGATTTGTATGCCGGAGGGGGCATTCTTCCCCAATCGGAACGGCAACGCGAATGGGAAGAAACGGAACAGAAGATGAATACCGTGCGCAGCATTCTTCGCCAAGAAAGATAAGCGGAGACGAAAACAACATTTTCCTCCCATAAAATAAGAGAAAGAAACAGAGATATAATAATGTATAGTACGAAAAAAAATATTCGCCTGTTGTTGGCCGTCATGTTGCAGCACGAAGTGCCATATTGGGTGCTTTGTCCCGGTTCGCGGAATGCACCGATAACCTTGACGGCAACCCGGGTTTGGGGAGACGGCATCGCAAACCAACGCGGCACGCTCAGTGTGCTCGATGAGCGGACAGCCGGATTCGTTGCATTGGGGCTTTCCGATGGATGCAATGCTCCGGTGGCCGTATGTTGTACCTCCGGTTCGGCTGTGTTGAACCTTGCACCGGCTGTGGCCGAAGCCTATTATCGGCATGTGAACCTTGTAGTCATCTCGGCCGACCGTCCGAAACGGTGGATTGGGCAGATGGACGGACAGACTTTGCCGCAGGACGATGTCTTTGGAGGCCTCGTTTGCAAAAGTGTCACTCTGCCCGAAGAGATTGCTACGGAAGAAGACGAATGGTACTGTCGCCGACTGGTGGAAGAGGCTTTCATGGAGGCAGTCAAGCAGGGTGGCGGACCGATACACATCAACGTTCCCCTTTCCGAACCCCTCTTTGAAGAGACTGACGAGCCTTTGCCGATTGTGACTCCGGTAAAATATTACAATTCGTATGGCCGATTGCGTCTTCCCGCTCATGATACATTCTTTCGCAAGTGGACGATGCCGCAAACGCGCCGAATGATTGTGATTGGGCAACGTGCTTATGACAAAATGCATGTAGAGGAATGGAATGCATTGAGTCGTATCGTTGAAGATAAAAGTACCGTTGTGGTGGCTGAGCACTTGGCCAACGTAATTCAGAAAGAGGACATCATTACTCGCGCAGACGAAATATTGGACATCTGGCCCGAAGATGAAGCCTTGATGCCTGAATGCGTAATTACGCTGGGAGGGCATGTCGTGTCGAAGCGGTTGAAACAGTTTTTGCGCAAAGCTTCGGCCGATATGCAACACCTGCACGTTTCTTTGCGAGGCGATTATTGCGATACGTTCCGCCATCTGACCGGAGTGGTGCAGGCAGATAATGAATCTTTCGTGTCGGAACTGAGCGATTGGTACTTGAAAAGAAATGACGGTCGGTACGAAGAATCGACTTTTCGTGCTGAATGGCATCGCCGGCAACAGGAGGTGAAAGCGAAGGCGTCAGTTTATGATTATCATACCCATTCCGACTTGAAAGTGCTGGCCGATGTCATAAAGATGTTGCCGGAAAAAAGCCGGATTCACTTGGCAAACAGTTCGATGGTGCGCAATGTACAACTGTTCGACTTTCCGAATGGATGTCTCTTCTACTGCAATCGGGGAATGAACGGCATAGAGGGCTCCGTTTCGACTGCTGTGGGATATGCCATCGCCACTCCGGAAGAGAAAAGCTACCTGCTGGTAGGTGACTTGAGCTTTGCGTACGACAGCAACGCTTTGTGGAACATAAACTTACCGCCCAATCTGCGCATCCTCGTACTGAACAACGGGGGCGGACAGATTTTCCGTCAATTGCCCGGTTTACAGCCTACGTCCGAATGCCGGCGCATGGTTGCCGGAGAGCATCGGTTGCGTATCTCGAACGAGCGTAGCATGAAATGTCGCTATTTGTCTGCTCAAGAACGTTACTTGAAAGCATTTTACAAGAAGGAGTTGGAACGATGGGCCGACTCTTCTCAAGATATTCCCCTCTTGGAGATAGAAACCAAGGCGGAGCAAAACGACCAAGTGGTGCGGGAACGCCGGGAATGGATGTACACTTTGCGAGACCGCTCGGAGGAAAAGAGATAATCTTCCTCCCTCAGAAAAAAGAGAATGAACAAAAACAGAATATGAACAACGGGAAATTTTATATACGCCCGGTAAAATAAGAAAAGAAGAGTATGCAAACAAGAGAATGGACCACAATCCGAGAATACGAAGAGATTTTGTTTGATTTCTACAACGGGATAGCTCGTATAACCATCAATCGGCCGCGTTATCGAAACGCTTTTACGCCGCGTACTACGGCCGAAATCAGCGATGCCTTGTTGATTTGCCGCGAAGACCCCGCCATTTCGGTGGTTGTGCTTACCGGAGCCGGCGACAAGGCTTTTTGTAGCGGTGGAGACATGCACGTGAAAGGGCGTGGAGGGTATGTCGGAACGGACGGAGTGCCCCGCCTGAATGTTTTGGACGTGCAGAAGCAGATTCGCTCCCTGCCCAAACCGGTCGTGGCTATGGTAAACGGATATGCCATCGGCGGAGGACATGTTTTGCACGTGGTGTGCGACCTTTCCATTGCTTCGGAAAATGCCATCTTCGGTCAGACCGGACCGAGAGTCGGTTCGTTCGATGCCGGTTTCGGCTCCTCGTACCTGGCTCGCGTTGTCGGACAGAAAAAAGCGCGTGAAATCTGGTTCCTTTGTCGGCAATATTCAGCCCAAGAAGCTTTGGAAATGGGGTTGGTGAACAAGGTGGTTCCTTTGGAAAGGTTGGAAGACGAGACGGTGGAATGGTGCGAACGCATGATGGAGCACAGTCCGCTGGCTCTGCGAATGATAAAAGCCGGACTGAATGCCGAATTGGACGGACAGGCCGGTATTCAAGAGTTGGCCGGAGACGCTACCATGCTTTACTACACGATGGATGAGGCACAAGAAGGCGGCAAAGCATTCCTTGAGAAACGTAAACCCGATTTTAAAAAATATCCCAAATTTCCCTGATGAGCTTTCACGTTGATATCATGCCTAAAACGCTGCATTTCAAGCAGCCGGCAGGAACTTCGCGCGGAGTATACACCGAGCGAAAGGTCTATTATCTGCGACTTACCAGTCGCGATTTTCCTTTTCGGGAAGGATTCGGAGAATGTTCCTTTCTCCCCGACTTGAGTTGCGATGCCATCCCCGATTACGAAAGCCGCCTGACAGAGTTGTGTCAGAAGGCAAGAAACGGATGGATGTCGGATACTGCCATCTGGTGGAAGGATTGGCGCGATTATCCCTCCATGATAATGGGAATGCAGACGGCTCTTTGGCATTTCAGGAGCGGATCGTATCAGTTTTTCGACACCCCTTTCAGTCGCGGTGAGGTGGGAATTCCGATTAACGGACTGATTTGGATGGGCAGCTTCGATGAAATGCGTATGCGCGCCGATGAGAAATTGAAACAGGGTTTCCGATGCATCAAACTGAAGATTGGCGCCATCGGTTGGGACGAAGAGTTGGAGCTTTTGCGCTACCTTCGCCGCTACGGTCCGCCGGATTTGGAATTGCGGGTCGATGCCAACGGTGCGTTTCATCCCGATGAAGCGTTGGAACGCATGGAGGAACTTGTGCAATTCAAATTGCATTCCATCGAACAGCCCATTCGGGCCGGCCAATGGAAGGCAATGAGGGAATTGTGCGACAATGCTCCCTTCGCCATCGCCTTGGACGAAGAACTGATTGGCGTGAACAACCCTGAAGAGAAATGTGCATTGCTCGAAGAGATTCAACCGGCATACATCGTTCTGAAGCCTTCGTTGCACGGCGGATTCGCCGGAGCCGATGAATGGATACGCCTGGCAAAAGAACGTGGAGTCGAATGGTGGGCAACTTCAGCTTTGGAATCGAATATCGGGTTGAATGCCATCGCACAATGGTGTGCCACAAAACAACTCTATATGCCGCAAGGCTTGGGGACGGGCGAATTGTTTACAAACAATTGGGACGTTCCGTTGCAATTGGAGGGCGATCAAATGTGGTACAGGGTGGTATGAACAAAGAGCCGGACGCACAACTTCGATTCGAAGAGGAACTGGCCGTTTTCCTTCGCGAATGGAACGACAAAGAGGTGGAAGAACTGATGGTACATACTTCCGGTTCGACAGGTATTCCCAAACCCCTGTCGGTCAAAAAAGAGCGAATGGAAAACAGTGCACGAATGACTTGTCGTTTCCTCGGACTGAAAGCCGGAGACTCGGCACTGCTCTGCCTGCCGCTACGCTACATAGCCGGAAAGATGATGACGGTTCGTTCTGTGGTCGGTTCATTGGACCTTTGGCCGGTTGCTCCCGACAATCACCCGTTGAAAAATCTGAACGCGCCCCCTGTGTTTGCCGCAATGATACCGATGCAGGTACGTAGTTCGCTGGAGGTTCCGAAAGAGGCCGAATTACTTCGGGAAATCCGACATTTGATTATCGGAGGCGGGGCTATAGATGTGGATTTGGCCGCAGCGTTACGCAATTTCCCTCATGAAGTCTGGAGTACCTACGGCATGACGGAGACACTTTCGCACATTGCCATGCGCCGACTGAACGGTCCCGAAGCAACAGAATGGTACACTCCGTTGGAAGACGTTCGAATCCGATTAAGCAGTGAGAATACTTTGGTGATTGAGGCGCCGGAAGTATGTGACGGCGAATTGGTGACAAATGACGTAGCTGAAGTAAACGACAAAGGAGAGTTTCGCATCTGTGGACGCAAAGACAATGTGATAAACAGCGGCGGGATAAAGATACAGATCGAGGAGGTGGAAAAGATTCTCCGCCCTTACATTTCCCGCTCCTTCTTTATCTCTTCGATTCCCGACCCGAAATTCGGAGAAATCGCAGTGATGTTGCTGGAAGCTGAGCAATTTTCCGAAGAAGAAAGGCGTGAACTGAATTGTACATTGGACAAAACTTGTCGAGAGCGACTCGAAAAATACCATTGCCCCAAAGCTTACTTCTATCTTCCGGCTCTTCCTTACACCGAAACGGGAAAGCCCGACAGAGCCACAGCCCGAAAAATGGCAGAACAATATTCCCTGAAAACAAACTAAAAGCCGCTATCGAAAAAGAGCGGCTTTTACATTAAAATCTGCTGCCTTGCAGAACAATTTTTGCTGTACGGCGGACGAGAATCTGCTGCACTGCGGACGAACTTCTGTTGGGCAGCAGATTTTCGTGAGCGACCGGCCGTTTTTTTGTGAGCTGCTCAGACCCTCTGTTTTTTTGCCTTTTGGTTGAACAAGGCAATGAGCAAAGAACCCAACAGACCGGCACAGAGCGAAGCTGCTAGAATGGCGATTTTCCCGACAGCACGCAGATGTTCGGTGATTTCAACGGGTTGTTCGCCAAACGAAAGGGTGTCGATGAAGATGGACATGGTGAAACCAATACCGCCCAGGCAGGCTACGGCAAACAGTTTGCCCCAATCGGATTGGGTTGGCATCTCCCCGATTTTATACTTGATAGCCATGAAGCTTGCCAAGGTGATGCCGAGAGGTTTCCCCAACAACAGTCCGAAGAAAATACCCATGCCGACAGAACCCAGTTCGGCACTGTATTGGAAGAAATTGAAATAACTCACGTCCGGAATCTCCACACCGGCGTTGGCCAGTGCAAAGATGGGCATTATCAGGAAATTTACCCAAGGAGTCAGCGCATGCTCCAATCGATAGCTCATTCCGATACTTCCGGATGAAATTTTACTCATACGGCGCAAGCAATGGCGTTGATGTGCGTTGGGAAATTCTGTTTTACCCTCAGCATTTATCGCTTCGTAACCGTTGATTCGCCGAATGTACTCCTTGTTTCTACGGAAGAAATAGGCTTGAGAATAACGGGCATCCATCGGAATCATGAATGCCATCACTACCCCCGACATCGTGGCATGAATTCCGGAATAATAGAATAGCGACCAGACTATTGCGGCCGGAATCAGGTAGAACATTATTCGCTTTTCGCCTAGCTTGTTCATGATAAAAACAGCAGAAAGCACCAACAGGGCCAGACTCAAAAAGGCTATGTTGACAGACTCCCCATAAAAGATGGCCACCACCAGAATTGCACCCAAATCATCGGCAATGGCCAAGGCTGTAAGGAATATCTTTAGCGACACCGGCACCCGATTGCCCAAAAACGACATGATGCCTACGGCAAACGCTATGTCGGTCGCTGTGGGGATGCCCCAACCTCCGGAAGCTGCCGTCCCTATATTAAATAAGGTGTATATGAGAGCCGGAACCAGCATACCGCCGGCCGCTGCAATGACGGGTAAAAGGGCCTTTTTGATAGTAGAGAGTTCGCCGAAGAGGACCTCACGCTTGATTTCCAACCCAACGGTGAAGAAAAATACGACCATCAGAATGTCGTTGATAAACTTCTCTACTGTCATATCCTTTGGGAAAATCCAATTCAACTGATGACCGCCGGTCGCATCAGTCGGAGTTTGTATGTTTATGGATAATCTGGTTTCTAACAGATGGTGGTATATCTCTTTTGTGGCCGGCAAGTTGGCTAACAGCATGGCTATAAAAACACACAACAACAACAAAGCACCGGAAGCCCAAGGTTGGTTCATGAATTTTCTTTGCCCTAAAGTGATGTTGCGTACCCCTTTAGCCCATGTGTACATAGGAATAATTCTCATAAGCATTCCAATTTATAATTAATAGATTAGGAAATCGCAAAAATAATCTAAATATATTAATATAGATGCATTAGAATGGAAAAAGTTCAATTCGTCCCGTAAAATTGAGGTTTGTTTTAACTGCGGGATACGAATCCTTTTTCATTGGTAAGTTTGAATGATGTCAAACTGACGGGGTTTTGATTTTCCTCTTGGAATAAATAAAATCACAGCCCACGAAAAAAGGGATTAGAGAAAGACTCTAACCCCTTATGAAATAACAGATTATTATCTGTTTCACTCTTTTATTTACGAGCTGCCTGAATATAGGCCAAAGCCTCTTGGCATTTGGCTGTTACATAGGCCCAATCTTCGGCTTCCACCTTGTCTTTCGGGAAGAGCTTAGAGCCCATTCCTACGCAGAACACGCCGGCTTTCACCCAAGCGGTGAGGTTCTCTTCAGTCGGCTCTACACCACCGGTTACCATCAACTTAGACCAAGGCATGGGAGCCATAAGACCTTTCACCAACTTCGGTCCGAGTACGTCACCGGGGAATACTTTACACAAATCGCAACCTACTTCTTGAGCCGCGCCTACCTCAGATACGCTTCCGCAACCGGGAGTATAAGCTACCAAACGGCGGTTACAGATTTTTGCTATTTCGGGATTGAACAAGGGACCTACTACGAAGTTTGCACCCAATTGCAGATAAAGGGCTGCTGTACCCGGATCTACGATTGAACCTATACCCAGAGCCATTTCCGGACACTCTTTGGCTGCATACTTGACTACTTCTGCAAAAACTTCGTGAGCAAAATCCCCCCGATTGGTGAACTCAAATGCACGCACGCCGCCGTCATAGC
>JAFUNW010000241.1 GCA_017472905.1 Bacteroidaceae bacterium | reverse complement strand
TTTTCAACAACGATTAATGGCTAGCGATGAAGAGGGTAAGGAATATTCCGACAATGATGAACGTACCATCTTTTATGCCCGGGGAGTACTTGAAACCGTTAAAAAACTACGTTGGTGTCCTGACATTATTCATTGTCACGGTTGGATGACTTCACTTGTTCCATTATACGTAAAAACCGCTTATAAGGAAGAGCCTTCGTTCCGCGATTCAAAAATCATATTCTCTCTTTATGAAAACGGCTTCCAAGCCAATTTTAATGAGAATTTCTTGAATCAGACCATCATTAAAGATATGAAGCCGGAAATGCTTCAAGGCATCAACCAACCTGTCAACTTCGAAGAATTGACTAAATTGGCTATCAACTACAGCGATGGAATCATCCAAAATGCTCCCGATACCAATCCGGCACTCCTACAATATGCAGAAGAAAAAGGACTTCCGATTCTTCCATACCAAGGAGAAAAAGATTATGCCGATGCATTCAATGCATTTTATGATACTGTTTGGGATAATTCTCAAGAAGAGACGAAATAGCACGTCCCATTCTTTCATCGGATCATAAACTAAACAATTAATCAACAAACTAATGAAGAAAAGTTGTTTCTGGATTATTTTCGCAATTTTGTCTGTAACTACTTTCCTCACCGGATGCGATGACAATACAGCAGAATTAGGTGAAAACATTATGCCTGGTAAGGATCAAATATCCATAGGTACTCAAACCTATAATGTCCGTACCAGTTCATTTCTTGCAGGCGATTCCATTCTTGCAAAAACAAGCAAAGCCTATTTAGGAAAATATACAGACCCTACATTCGGTACATTCGAAGCAGACTTTTTGGCACAATTCCATTGTGTTGAGGATTTCCAATTTCCGGAAAATGGTGTCATTGGAGATTCTGCTGTTTCAATTGAAGTACGTCTCTATTTTACCGAATATTTTGGAGACCCGGACAACGCTTGTCATTTGAGTGTCTATCCATTGGACAGCGTACTTCAAGAAGACATAAACTATTATACGGATATTGTACCGACAGACTACTATGACGAAAGTTTGTCGCCTTTGGCTTCACGTCCTTATACGGTGAATGACAAAACGATACCCGACAGCATTTCTGAATCAAGTAACTACATGCCATACATCAGCATTCCTCTTCCCAACCCATTTGGTACAGAGATTATTCGTAAGTATTACGAAGAAGGAGGAAAAAAGAATTTTGCAAATGCCGAAGCCTTTATCAACAACGTTTGTAAGGGTATGTATGTTAAGTGTAATCAAGGAGACGGAACTATTCTTTACATTGATCAAGCACAGTTAAACATCCACTTCAGATATTTGGAAGTAAGCAGTAGTGGAGTAGCAGACTCGGCTGTTACCGTCATTGCACAATTTGCCGGAACACAAGAGGTGATTCAAGCAAACCGTTTCCAAACTGATAAGGAAGCTTTGAAGAAACTCATTGCAGATGGAAGCTGCACTTACTTGAAGACGCCTGCCGGAATATTTACGGAAATAGAGCTTCCTATGGAAGAAATAGAACAGAACCACATTGTTTCAGGGGATACACTCAACGCTGTGAAATTGCAATTTATCCGATACAATGAAAACAGCGATGCTTCCGAATCGACATTTAAAATGGGAATTCCACAAACAGTTCTAATGGTTCGAAAAAAAGATATGTACTCTTTCTTCGAGAAAAATCAAGTACCCGATAAGCAAACTTCATTCATCGCAAGTTTCGATGAGGACTACAATACCTACACGTTCAACAACATCTCTCAATTAATCACCACTTGCATTGCAGAGAAAAATGATGTAGAAGACGAAGACTGGAACAAGCTTGTACTGATTCCCGTAACAGTCACAACAGACAATACAAGCAACATTGTAGGAGTTAGACATGATTTGCAATTAAACAGTGCACGCTTGATGGGAGGATTCAATGATGGTAACGAGCTACAGATGCAAATCATTTATAGCAAGTTTACAGAATAAAAACAACCTTTTTAAAGCAATATAGGTTCCAAGACAAAGTATCCTAAGATACTTGGCAATTTATCTTAAGATAAACGGGCAAGTATCTTAGGATACTTTTTTAGCTCTTTTCCTAAACGAAATCGATCTTTAAAATGGAAAGAGAAAAGAATCCCAATCCCCTACTCTACCATTTCTCCTTTTCCATTGATAATGATACCTTGAGGCTGACAAAGATACAAATCCTCTGCTATAGCTTGGATTGAAGAATATTCCGGAGGAGTAATGCGTTTCCCGTTTCGGTCCATTAATCCATAATAGCTATCATATTCACCTGAATTAACCATATATCGCTGACACTTTGCGACATCAAAAACAGGTATGGTGGAGCGATAGCTATCTGCATCGGTATATATTTGCAGTTCAGTTGTTTCGTATTCCATATTCTCTACTGCGTC
>JAFUNW010000240.1 GCA_017472905.1 Bacteroidaceae bacterium | reverse complement strand
TAAATCTATGCCCATAACAAGATTCGGGTCTAAAGCCCTTTTTGCCGTAGGAACATCCAAACTCAATAAAAGAAATATTTTCGTTGTATTTCCCTTCTCCACCAATTGGATAGATGAGTTGTTCACAACATAGGCCTCGTCTTTTCCCTTTTCTAGCTTTGCACTTTCTACTAATCTCTCTACTATCGCACGATTATTGCTCTTGTCTTTGCCAAAATGTAACTTAAACCGTAAGATTTTTCCTGTGTCCTCTTTAGTCTTTCCCTTAAACCATTCTAAATAGTACTCTCCATCAATAAAAACAAATGGAGCTTTTTTATTTACGGAAAAAGGAATGGGAATACCTCTTTTGTATGTACTGGGCGATTTAACTCCGTTTGCTATATCTAATCTTGCCTTTCCATATTTACTGACAATATCATTATTCAGATTTGTAAGTATTTCGGTTGGAATATTGGTGAACTCATAAGCAACAAGTTGGTAAGTAGAGTTCTGTGAAGTCTTCAGGAACTCATCTTTTTGCTTCTTGATAGTTGTTTCTAATTCTTTCTTGCGTAGTTTTAATTCTGCGATTTCTTCTTTACTTAGTTTATTTTTCTTGGAGTTTCGCAGCAACTTTTCTATCTTGCAAAACTCGGGCATTTGCAACTTCAACCTAATCTCCAATTCATCGTTAAGTAAGCAATGAGAAGATATACGATTGGCAGCCAAAAACAAGGAATTATCTATCTGACGAATATATTGCCATTGGGCTTTATATTCATCATCTGTAAGATTATTCTTATCTATGTATAATTCTATCTTACGAGTTATTGTAGGCATATCTTATCGCAAACTTTGTTCGCAAATATAGTAATTTCCAATTAAACTACATAAATTTAGGTTGTTTTTTTCCTAAAAGTATTGAAACGGTGGTTATCCCTTTTTTTATTGAATGCAAAAAACAAAGAGGTTATAATGTCATGTTTCAGACATGGTATTTTTTGTTTCAATAAGAAGAAATATTAAATGTAAATTTGTAATTGTGTTGTTAATGCTTTGATAATCAATAGACTTACTATGAAAGGAGGCTTGTTCGTTTGGGAGAGGAGAATGGTAAATGGCTCTCGAAAATCTGCTGCACTGCAGAATGTTTTTTGCTGCCCAGCGGAAGGTTATCTGCTGCCCAGCAGATTCGAAAGAGCAAGCCGCAGATTTCAGTCTGCTCCTTTCATAGAATCTATGCTGATTATCAGGATTTTATATTCTTTTTTGAAACAATGAAAAATAAGATTGGAATGAGATGGTAAAATGAGGTATGAACTGTTTAATGCTTTGCTAACAGATTGCTGCTTGTTTCATTGTAATTTATTGAATTTTAGTGGTTTACAATGAAAAAAGAGGATATAAAAAAGAGAGTATATCACAGCGATATACCCTCTTTCTTTATAAATACAGCAATGTGTTATTTCTTATTCGCCTTTGATGGCTGCGATTCCCGGAAGAATCTTTCCTTCGATGGCTTCGAGCAACGCACCACCTCCGGTAGAGATGTACGATACTTGGTCGGCCATACCGAACTTGTTGATGCAAGCTACAGAGTCGCCACCACCAATCAAAGAGAATGCACCGTTGGCAGTAGCCTTGGCAATGGCTTGTGCAATGGCACGTGAACCATCGGTGAAATTATCGAATTCGAATACTCCGGCCGGACCGTTCCACAAGATTGTTTTTGCATCTTCGATAGCTTTTGCAAAAGCAGCTTGTGTATCAGGACCTGCATCCATACCTTCCCATCCTTCGGGAATGTTGTTTGCCGGAACAATCTGAGTGTTGCAGTCGTTAGAGAATGCATCACCGGCTTTGCAGTCTGTTCCCAAAACCAGATTTACGCCTTTTGCTTTTGCTTTTGCAATGATGTCGAGAGCCAATTGGAGTTTGTCGTCCTCGCAGATAGAGTTACCGATGTTGCCTCCCAATGCTTTGGCGAAAGTATAAGTCATACCACCACAGAGGATGAGGTTGTCAACCTTGTCCATGAGGTTTTCGATGATACCGATCTTGGTAGAAACTTTGGAACCACCCATGATAGCAGTAAACGGACGTTTGATGTTGCTCAATACGTTATCTACGGCGTTTACTTCTTTTTCCATCAAGTAGCCCAACATTTTGTGGTCTGCATCAAAATAGTCAGCAATGACAGCTGTAGAAGCATGTTTGCGGTGAGCAGTTCCGAACGCATCGTTTACGTAGCAATCAGCATATCCGGCCAAAGTCTTGGCGAACTCTTTCTGGCTGTTTTTCATTGCTTTTTTAGCGTCATCGTATGCAGGATCTTCTTTGTCGATGCCAACAGGTTTTCCTTCTTCTTCGGGATAGAAGCGAAGGTTTTCAAGCAACAATACTTCACCCGGTTTCAATGCAGCAGCAGCTTCAGCAGCTTTGGCACAATCGGGAGCGAATTGAACGGCTACACCTAATTTTTCAGATACAGCATCAACGATTTGGCTCAAAGAGAATTTTGCGTTTACTTTTCCTTTCGGTTTACCCATGTGTGACATGATGATGAGGCTTCCACCGTCAGCCAGGATTTTCTTCAAAGTGGGTAATGCACCCCGGATACGAGTGTCGTCTGTGATTTTTCCGTTTTCGTCCAAAGGTACGTTGAAGTCAACACGGACAATTGCCTTTTTGCCGGCAAAATTGAAATTGTCAATAGTTTGCATAATTCTTTTTTGATGTTTATTTGTTAAAACTTAGATTCGTTGTTTATTTTTTAACTTTCACCGCAAAGGTATCTTTTTCTCTTCAAAGATGGTTCGGAATGGCATTTAAAAAGTTTCTTCTTCTTGTGTTTTCTTGCTTTTCTTCTCTTTTTTATCAGAGGTGTTGCTTTTTTTGTAATGTTTGCATAGCAATTTTAAACCACAGTCATGGCATTTGGGGCGTAGGGCTGTACAAGTGTATCTTCCATGTAGGATGAGCCAATGGTGTGCTTTGGGAATAATCTCCTCGGGAATATTGGCCGTAAGCTCTTTTTCTACAGAAAGGGGAGTGGTATGTCGGGAGGTGACCAATCCGATGCGATGGCTGACACGAAAAACATGGGTGTCGACAGCCATTGCCGCTTTGTTGAATACAACAGCTTGTATGACATTGGCCGTTTTTCTTCCTACTCCGGGCAGGGTTGTCAGTTCTTCGAGTGTGTCCGGTACTTGCCCTTGGTATTTGTCGACCAATTGTTGAGCCATGCCGACCAGATGGCGGGCTTTGTTGTTGGGGTATGAGATACTCCGTACGTATTCGAAAATCGTCTCTGCATTGCTTTTTGCCATTGCTTCGGGAGTCGGAAAGTCGCGGAACAATGTGGGAGTGACCATGTTGACCCGTTTGTCGGTACATTGGGCAGAGAGGATGACCGCTACCAATAGTTGGAAAGGAGTTTCGTAGTGAAGCTCGGTTTCGGCTATGGGCATGGCTTGTTCGAAATAGGCGATGACTTG
>JAFUNW010000239.1 GCA_017472905.1 Bacteroidaceae bacterium | reverse complement strand
GAACGAAAACAATGAAACTAAAACTATTACTTCCGCTAATAATGTTGGGATTGTGTATCAACTTAATGGCACAATCCAACGACAACAAACGACCACACCTTAGTAAAGAGGAATATCAAGAAAAGTTAGAAACATTCCTCATACAACAAGCCGGCCTGTCATCGGAAGAATCCGAACGATTCTTCCCATTGTACAAAGAATGCCAATTGAAAAAGCACCAATTGAACAGCCAAATTTGGGATTTAAGAAAGAAAGCACGAAACAACACGCTGGAGGAAAAAGAATATCAGCAAATCCTAGAAAACATCTGCAACTTGCGTATCCAAATAGATGAGTTGGACAAATCATACCTCCCGAAATACAATCAGATACTATCTTACAAGAAGATTTTTGCAGTACAAGGAGCTGAAGCTAAATTTCACCGCGAAATGCTCAAAAACATGAGAAAAAAGAAATAAAGAAAATACTAATGTCTGTCGGAGAAAGATACTAATGCAAAAAGCAATGTAAATTGTAGCATTAGTATCTTTTGTTTTGTGGATGAGGTGTACACATTATTATCTTAACTACTGTGACGCTTGCGAGACTTAAAGATTTTATCTAATTTTGCAACTCAAAAAAAAAGAATCTGGATGGATACACTCTATGAAAGTTTGGCAGAACTGTTGGCAATGTTTGGATTGGCTCCTACAACAAACAGCTTGAGCCGCCGCATGTTGATCATCATTATTATTGCCCTGTTAGCTTGGTTAGCCGACCTTTTTTGCCGCAAATTAATCATACCGGCAATAAATACATTGGTCAAGAAAACAAATACAACATGGGATGACCATCTGCTAAATGAACGGGTATTAAACAACTTTTGCCACATTGTCCCGTCATTGGTTATATACATGTTTCTCCCCTTTGCTTTCGGCGACAAACCCATGTGGCTCTCTTTCTTAACGAAACTGAGCGAAATCTATATCATAGCAACTTCACTGAAACTAATATTCAGTTTTATCAATTCCATTTATCTATTAAGCGAAGAAAAAGAAAAAAACTCCGAACGGAACCGCCCGTTGAAAGGAATTTTCCAAATGCTTCAAGTCGTAACCATTTGTGTCGGCTTGATTCTCGTATTCAGCGTTTTATTAGACAAATCCCCCATAGACCTATTTGTCGGTTTAGGTGCAGCAGCTACTATACTGATGTTGGTATTCAAAGATACGATTGTAGGGCTTGTATCCGGAGTACAACTTTCGGCCAATGACATGCTTCGCCCCGGTGATTGGATAACCCTCCCCAAACATGGAGCTGACGGAGTAGTCTTTGAAGTAAATCTAACCACTGTAAAAATCAGGAATTGGGATAATACAACCGTAACAATACCACCTTATATCTTAGTCAGCGAGTCCTTTCAAAACTGGCGAGGAATGCAAGATAGCGGAGGAAGACGTGTCAAACGCTCCATCAACATTGATATGACGAATGTACGCTTTTGTACAGCGGAAGAATATACTACATATCAAACAAAAGGATTGATAGAAGAAGACGATGCGGATATAACAAATCTTACTGTTTTTAGGCGCCACCTAATGCAATATCTTCGCCAACACCCCAAAGTGAACAAAGAGATGACTATCATGGTTCGTCAATTACAACCAACTTCGTGCGGAATGCCGTTGGAACTCTATTTCTTTTCAGCCAACAAACAGTGGGTCGCTTACGAAACATTGCAAGCCGATGTGTTCGACTATGTCATGGCGATATTACCCTCG
>JAFUNW010000238.1 GCA_017472905.1 Bacteroidaceae bacterium | reverse complement strand
GTCCAGCAACAGAGTTGTTTCAACTTGCGCGGTTCGCTCATGTAGGAGAAACTATGGAAGTCTGATTCCCCCTCCTGAATCTCCATTTCATCGTAGTGTACACTACGTCCGTCGATACGCACAGGAGTACCTGTCTTCATGCGTCCGGACACAATGCCGTGACGGGTGATGGATTCTGTCAATTGATAAGCCGCCGGCTCAGCCATGCGCCCGCCGGGAAGTTGGGTACGTCCCACATGCATCAGTCCATTGAGGAACGTTCCGGCCGTCAGGATGACACAACAGGCATGAAACGTCACACCCCAAACAGTCTTTACTCCCACAACTTTGCCCTTTTCAACGAGCAATTCATTCACCGTATCTTGCCAAATATGCAGATTGGGGGTGTTCTCCAACACCTCACGCCAAGCCCAAATGAATTTCTCGCGGTCGCATTGTGCACGAGGACTCCACATGGCCGGCCCTTTCGAGCGGTTCAACATGCGGAATTGGATGGCCGAACGGTCGGTAACCAATCCCATGTATCCACCCAAGGCATCAATTTCTCGCACAATCTGTCCCTTGGCTATACCTCCCACAGCTGGGTTGCAACTCATCTGACCAATCTTGTTCATGTCCATGGTGATGAGACAGGTCTTTGAACCCATATTGGCCGCGGCGGCCGCGGCTTCGCATCCGGCATGTCCGGCACCAATGACAATGACATCGTAGGTAAATTCCATCTTTTTCTATTTTTCCTTTTTATTGACAGAAGGACAAAAGTACATAGGTTTTCTTTCCTTCTACACCTGCCCCTATCTATGCTGGGCATACATTCTATTTTCGTGGCAAAGTTAGGGATAAAAGTTGAATAGAGCAATCAGATGCACAATTTTTGACGTTTCCCCCTCTTCCTTCCCCATTTCTGATTTTTTAGAGAATAAAACCGTGCATAACATTTTGATAGACAAATCAGATAATATAAATCTTTATGTCATATCATAGATTCATATTGATTAAATTCAAAGCGCAATCAGCCCCATTTTGATTGATTCCGCTTTCATTTTGTAAACTTTCGCCGTTCGAATCCTTGCGATTTTTGGAGCAATCCGACTCCCTGCCCGTAAATACGAGCAGGAATTTGCATTTATCTGCAAGTTTCCCTCTTTAATGATGATACCCCTCCTATGTTGATTTGTATTGTTCGTATCTCCTCCATGCTTCGTTCATGTTTTCAATCTGCATGGCCACTGCCCAACGCATCAGGCGGTATTCCTGTGCCTGTATCGCTCCCATGTGCGACACCACGTCGGCCGGGTCGGAAAACACGGGCGACGCTAATTGTTGGTTAAGCAGACGTATGGAGATAGGGTTCATGCTGTATCTTTCTTGAAAATCCGAAGTATGACTTCGCAAAATTACACAAAAACGCTGGAATAATCAACCGAAATCGGAATAATAGATGAAATCATTGGAACGCAAAAACGAGGATTTACGGGATGAGATAGCAATCCGAGATGAAACCATTGAGCAACTGCAATCCAATATCAAGCAAATGGAGGTGGAACACCAAAAGCAGATACAGGAGGTCAAGCAATCATACGAAGCGGAGAACCGCAAACAATCGGAATATATCGACAAGATTCTGCGTTACTTCCCGTATGTGAAGAAATTGATGCCGATGATTAAATACCTCAGCAAGAAAATGGGCTTCAACGACAACCTTATCAAAGCATTGTGCACTTTCAAGGAAATCCCCGTCAAAGGCAAACTCTATTCAACGATGTTTAATCAATCGTTTTCAACCGAT
>JAFUNW010000237.1 GCA_017472905.1 Bacteroidaceae bacterium | reverse complement strand
ATAAAAATATTAAAATAATAAAATCGTATGTTTAAAATCTTTCAAGGCTTCCATTTAGTGGAAGCATACCATGAATTAAAAAAGTCCAGACGACTGTCAAAAGATCGTTTGCCATCGAGAACCGTTAAATTAATCATTCCGATTTTATTGGCTTTGGTACTATGGTGTTTACCGACTGAGGCATTCGGAATAGAAGGACTTACAGTTATCGAACAGCGCGTGATAGCCATTTTTGCATTGGCTACATTAATGTGGATATTGGAGCCCATTCCTGCTTGGACTACTTCTACTATTGCTGTTGTATTGTTGTTGTTCACTTGTTCCAATAGCAGTTTATGGCTTTTCAGCGATGGCATTTCTGCCGAAGAGTTGGGAAAGCCGATTAAGTATGTCTCTATTTTGCATTGCTATGCCGACCCCATCATCATGCTCTTTATCGGAGGTTTTATATTGGCCATTGCAGCAACAAAGACGGGGTTGGATAGCATGTTGGCGCGTGTGATGTTGAAGCCATTTGGGACACAGTCTCGTTTTGTCCTTTTGGGCTTTTTGGTGGTAACTGCCATCTTCTCAATGTTCCTTAGCAATACGGCGACAGCAGCCATGATGTTGACATTCCTGACTCCGGTATTACGAAGTCTTCCGGCAGATGGAAAAGGAAAAACAGCTTTGGCTTTGGCTATCCCTGTAGCAGCCAATATTGGAGGTATGGGAACCCCGATTGGTACTCCTCCGAATGCCATTGCACTGAAATACTTGAACGACCCGGATGGGTTGAACCTGGGTATCGGTTTCGGTGAATGGATGGCCTTTATGATTCCTTTTACTTTACTGGTGATGTTTCTCGCTTGGCTGTTGCTTTTGAAGCTTTTCCCATTCAAGCAGAAGACCATTCAATTGGATATTCAAGGAGAAGCAAAGAAAGATTGGCGTTCCATTGTTGTATATATAACTTTCGCCATTACAGTCTTTTTGTGGGTAACGGATAAGTTTACCGGAGTGAACTCCAATGTTGTGGCTATGCTCCCTGTAGGTGTATTCTGCGCTATTGGTGTGATTACGAAGCGCGATTTGGAAGAAATCAGCTGGTCTGTTCTTTGGATGGTAGCCGGAGGTTTTGCTTTAGGTGTCGCTTTGAATGAAACCGGTTTAGCTTCTCACATGATAGAGTCTATTCCATTTGATACATGGCCACCGATGTTGATGATTGTTGGTTCCGGATTGATTTGTTATGCGATGGCAAACTTTATATCCCATACAGCAACGGCGGCTCTTCTTGTTCCCATATTGGCCGTTGCCGGTATGAGCATGCAAGAGAACTTGGCTTCGATTGGTGGTGTCAGCACTTTGTTGATTGGTGTAGCAATCGGCTCTTCTTTAGGTATGATATTGCCGATTTCTACTCCGCCGAATGCTTTGGCTCATGCAACCGGTATGATAGAACAGAAGGATATGGCGAAAGTCGGTATCATTATGGGGGCAATCGGTTTGCTAATCGGTTATAGCATGTTGATTGTTCTGGGTTCGATGGGCTTGTTGTAAAAATGCAGTAGAAAATTAACGATATAATTGGGGAGGTTTCCGTTGGGAGGCCTCCCTTTTTTCTTGTAATTCTTGAACTTTTTGGTAGAGAGGAGAAAGATGATGGAGCGGAGATTGTGTTTGCATCGAAATTCTTTCTAACTATTTTTCAGATGTCAGTTCTGCGCTTTTGCACACGTTGATTCCCGGGGAATCGAAGCCAGGTTACGCTTCGGGATAAAAAATAAATGAATTTATTTTCTTCTCCGCTCGGTTTGCAGTATCTTTGTCCCCCTATTATTCAATGAAAATAACAATTTGTAGGACTTATGATTTCAGTAGACGGTTTAACCGTAGAGTTTGGAGGGACAACCCTCTTCAGTGATATTTCTTTTCAAATTAATGAGAAAGACCGCATTGCTTTAATGGGGAAAAACGGTGCAGGAAAGAGTACTTTGTTGAAAATATTGGCCGGAGTACGTCAACCTACTCGGGGAAAGGTATCAGCTCCCAAGGATTGTGTAGTGGCTTACTTACCTCAGCATTTGATGACGGAAGACGGACGTACTGTTTTTGAAGAAGCGTGTCAGGCTTTTGCCCATTTACGTGCAATGGAAGCTGAGATTGAATCCATGAACAAGGAGCTTGCCGAGCGGACAGACTACGAAAGCGATTCGTATATGGAGTTGATAGAGAAAGTATCCTCCATGAGCGAAAAGTTTTATGCCATAGATCTGACTCATTTTGAAGAAGATGTAGAGAAAGCACTACTTGGATTAGGATTTGAACGGAGTGATTTCCAACGTCAGACGAGCGACTTTAGCGGTGGTTGGCGCATGCGGATAGAGTTAGCCAAGTTGCTTTTACAAAATCCCGATGTACTTTTATTGGATGAGCCGACCAATCATTTGGATATAGAGAGTATTCAATGGTTGGAAGAGTTCTTGGTTAATAGTGCCAAGGCGGTGATCGTCATCAGTCACGACCGCAAATTTGTGGATAGTATAACGACTCGTACCATTGAAGTAACGATGGGGCGCATTTACGACTATAAAGTGAATTACAGCCACTATCTCCAATTGCGGAAGGAACGGCGCGAACAGCAACAGAAACAGTATGAGGACCAACAGAAGATGATACAGGAAACGAAAGAGTTTATCGAACGTTTCAAAGGCACTTACAGTAAAACGTTACAGGTGCAGAGTCGGGTGAAGATGTTGGAGAAACTGGAACTTATCGAAGTAGATGAAGAAGATACTTCGGCTCTACGCTTGAAATTCCCTCCTTCTCCTCGCAGTGGAAATTATCCGGTCATTATGGAAAACGTAGGAAAATCCTATGGCGACCATGTCGTGTTTAAAAATGCTTCGCTCACAGTGGAACGAGGAAACAAGATTGCTTTTGTCGGTCGGAACGGAGAAGGTAAGTCCACACTGGTCAAGTGTATTATGGGCGAGTTAGAGCATGATGGAGCTTTGACGTTGGGGCATAACGTACAGATTGGTTATTTTGCACAGAACCAAGCTTCTCTTTTAGATGAGAATCTGACGGTTTTCCAGACTATAGACGATGTTGCCAAAGGCGAGATTCGCAATAAGATACGCGATTTGTTAGGGGCATTCATGTTCGGTGGACCGGAAGAATCCATGAAAAAGGTGAAAGTTCTTTCCGGAGGTGAACGTACTCGTTTGGCTATGATAAAACTTCTGTTGGAGCCGGTGAATTTGCTTATACTGGATGAACCGACAAACCATTTGGATATGAAAACCAAAGACATTCTCAAGCAAGCGTTGATGGATTTTGACGGAACATTGATAGTCGTTAGTCATGACCGCGACTTCTTGGACGGACTCGTGACCAAAGTCTATGAATTTGGAAATCAACGTGTACGGGAACACCTATGCGGAATCTATGAATTCCTTGAGACCAAGAAGATGGAGAGCCTTCAAGAATTGGAAAAGAAACGGTAAATCCATCTTTTTTCCTTTGTTTCTTTTTCAACAAAGTCTTTTAAATAGGTGTTATTTTTGAGTCTCTCCGGAAGCGGAGGGTTCTTTGGGAATTAATGCGGCGTGAAAACAATATGAATGTTCATTTAAAGAAAAAGATAGTCAAGTGGGGGGTATTGTTGTTGGCAATACCGTTCTTGCTGTTTGTTCTATTGTTGGCATTGCTTTATGTCCCCTCCATTCAGAATTGGGCTGTAGGATATGCAACCCGTTATGCATCCCAAGCAATCGGAATGGATGTTTCCGTAGCCCGGGTGACTCTTACTTTCCCTCTTGATTTGACTTTGAAAGAGGTTGCTGTTTATCGTGCCAAAGAGGATACATTGGCTTATATAGGCGGACTTCGTACGGAGTTGGCCGTATGGCCCTTGTTGCGCAGTCAAGTACAGGTGACAGGGATTGAATTGACCGATGTACAGGCCGATACCGATACATTGCTTCCTGCGTTGAGCTTGAAAGGAGATGTCGGAACGCTCTATGTAAAGGCGGGACAATTGAATTGGGACAGCGGAGCGATTGATGTCCGGCAATTTTCGTTGCAAGATGCTTCCTTGTCGTTAACGCTCTATCCGGATGATACTCCTTCGGATACGGT
>JAFUNW010000236.1 GCA_017472905.1 Bacteroidaceae bacterium | reverse complement strand
GGCATCGCCCGAAAACATCTGGACAAAGTCCTGGAATACCCCAACAATAAATTCTCAGAAGAGGCTTTAATACCGGCGACAGAATTGGCCTACAAGGAGAAAGATTACTCCCGTGCCCTTACATTGTATAAATTATTAAAGGGCAAGACCACCTCCAACGAACGCATAGAGCTTGCCAACACCGGTATTTTGCGAACGGCATACCTGACACAATCTTACGATGATGTTCTGACGGTTGCGAAAGAGATTTTAAACAATCCCAAAAGTTCATCTGAATTAAAGAATGAAACGCGATATTATCGTTGCCGTTCATTGATCAGCCAAGGTAAAAAAGGAGAAGCGATAGTCGATTTACAAGAATTAGCAAAAGATACACGCAACATCTATGGGGCAGAGGCCAAATACCGCATAGCCGAAATGTATTATTCAGAAAATCGTTTTGCAGAAGCAGAAAAAGAACTCTTGAATTACATTGAAGTCAGTACGCCTCATAGTTATTGGTTGGCCCGTAGCTTTGTTTTGCTTGCTGATGTTTATATTAAAACGGACCGTAAACTTGAAGCGAAGCAATATCTCCTCTCATTACAACAAAATTACAATGAGAAGAATGATATTGAAACAATGATTCAAGAACGACTGACAATGATTGAAAACAACACACCCCAATAATCCAGAAAGAATATATGAAATCATATCATCCATACAATAAAATAATAGCGAGTCTGATTTGTTTATGTTGCACTGTGTCAATCTATTCACAACAAGATAGTACGTTGACACGCACAGTTGTCGTTGAGAACCAATACAACCCAACCCTTCTGAATGCCAACAAAATCGGCTTGACACCTTCATTGGAGCAACCCCGGATAGTTCCCAAACAGATTCAATATGCAGATTCGTTTCAGCCTAATACATCGTTTGTATTCGAGCCTATCGGAAATATCGCAAACAATCCGTACAAACAACCCGAGCAACAAGGATATGCACGACTAGGATATGGAAACAATGGCAACATCGATGCACGATTAGGATATTGTTTTTATCCGGGAGTAAAGGATCGGATAAATACGCTGTTCGCATTCCGAGGTATGAATGCGACTTTGGAATATCCGGAATCAATGTCTCAATCGGAATGGGATTCACGCATTTACCGTACGCAACTGGCTGCAGACTGGCAACATTTATTCAAGAGCTTCAAACTAGACGTTGCTGCTGAAGGAGAATCACAAACATACAACTACAACACCACTTGGACGTCTTTAAATGAAGACCGTACAAGGCAAACGAACCTGTTGGCTTCTCTGCAAGCAACTCTTGCAAATCGCGACAACGAGGCAACTATTCTATTCAAAGCCGGAACAGGCATATTATATGCCAACCAAAAGCATGCTTTGGGTACATCCAAGAAATTCACAGAAAAAGACATTCGAACCCATGCGTCAATTACCGGAGTTATAGACGAAGAAAGTCGTATCAGCCTACAAGCACAGATGGACAATTTCCTATATAGCAGCGAATGGATAGAAGCAAACAATTACACCTCTCTCCAATTTAACCCGGCCTATCACCTCAACAAAGAAAATTGGAACGTTCGATTGGGAGCACACCTGGATTTCCAAACTGATAGAGGAGCAAAAGTACAATTATCTCCGGACATGTATGGAGAATACCGTTTTTCAAATGCACATCGGCTGTATGCGCAAGCCACCGGAGGACGTATCCTGAATGATTTTCGTACAATAAACCAACAATACCCGTATGACTATCCGGGAATAATAACCTTTCCCGACTATGTTGTTTCCCATCTTGTTTCACCGATAAATAATGGGTATATACCTGTTGATGTACAATTGGGATTTAGAACAACCCCGATGAATGAGATGTCGCTACATGTTTATGGAGGATTCCGTACTGCGAAGGATGAGATTTTCAGTGTCCGGAATCTACCGCTATACCCCAATTCCTATCCTCATGAACTTCTTCAAGATGACGCCAATGCGTTGTATGCAGGTGTGACTGCACAATATCGCTGGAAAAACATGTTTGCCACGCACATCGATTTCTTATGGAACAATTGGAACAGCGATGTCACAGACAACTACCTCACGATGCATCCCGAACTAACCTTGAAAGGAACAATAGAATCAGAGCCCATAAAGAGACTTCATCTTGCGCTATCATATCTTTACGAGCAAAGGAAAGCAAGCAAAGATGCGGGTCGGGAAAAAGCAATCAATAACTTAGGAATAGCCGTTAGCTACGAATTATTTCCGACTATTAACCTTTGGGCCAAAGGAGACAACCTCTTGAACCAAGACTATTTTCTACATACATTATATCCGGCACAAGGTATCAATTTCCTGTTCGGTGCCTCTGTTGAATTCTAAATCCATTT
>JAFUNW010000235.1 GCA_017472905.1 Bacteroidaceae bacterium | reverse complement strand
TTGCTCATCGTTACCGGCAGGTTCAGCGGAGCTTCACTCCCTCAAATAACCCTGTTTGGAGTAGTAATACTATCCTTGCTCATCTGTATTTCCACCTTAGGATTTGCCCTCTACAATAAACTCTTGAGTTGTAATCCCGTAGGAAAAGTAGCCATATTCAATTCGCTGATTCCGATTGTTGGAAGCATCACTTCTTGCTTATGCCTTCATGAACCTTTTTATGCAAAATACCTTCTTGCCGCAATGCTTGCAACCATCGGTATATACATTATTAATATAGGAAAGAAGTAATCATTGCTCCCGAATTCGGAGTTTAAATTATTATTCATATATTTGCAAACCACAAAGTTGTTTCTTATGAAGAAATTTATCCCGACTCTCATCTTTTGGTGCATATATACGTTCCCGTTGTTTGCACAAACATCGATGCCGGTGTTGAGCGTTCCGCATGGTATTTACGAAGAACCTTTTTCTTTAGAAATATCCTCCTCTGAAAAGAATGTAACCATCTACTACACGACAGATGGAAGTCAACCCTCCAAGGAGAATGGAGAAATATATACAGCTCCACTATACATCACCACTACTTGTGTATTGCGAGCAATAGCCTTTGATGAAACAACCGGAGTCAGCGAAACCATTACTGCGACCTACCTTTTTTTAGATGATGTTTTAAAACAGGACAATACTCCGGAAGGATACCCTGCGGAATGGGGAGAATATGCCACACGCTCCGGTACAGCCATTGCCGATTATGAAATGGATCCGGAAATGGCGGCTGATGCAGATTTCTGTGAGCTTCTTAAGAAAGGGTTCCGTTCATTACCTATTGTATCCATTGCAACAGCCCCTCAAAATCTATTCAATAAAGAGGAAGATGAAACAACCGGAGGTATATACATTTATACCGGTGCTCCCTCCGGAAGCGGAGAACCCGGACGTGGCTGGGAACGCCCTTGCTCTTTTGAATTATTCGACACCCAAGGTGTACACGACCTTCAAGTCAATTGCGGCATTAAAATACATGGAGGCCATAGCCGTTTACCGGAAAAAAGCCCCAAGCATTCGTTTCGCTTGGTATTCCGAGAAGAATTCGGTCCTAAAAAACTTAAATATCCACTGTTCGGAGAAAATGAGCCCAGCAAACTAAATGCAGTAGTACTCCGAACCGCATTCTGCAATTCATGGCATCATCAAGAAGAAGCACAAAGAAAAATCGCTGTCTACAGTCGGGATATGTGGGCAAAACGTACACAAAAGGAGATGGGACATCTTACAACCAACGGAATGTATGCCCACCTCTTTATCAATGGACTATATTGGGGACTATATAATCCGACTGAGCGCATTGATGATGACTTTTGCGAAGCACATCTGGATGATGACAAAGAGAACTTTGACGTCATTAAGGTTGAAGAATACGGAGTCAAACATGTAGTAATGGCTGATGCCGGCAATATGGATAAATGGAACGAACTGTTCTCTTTAGCAGAAGATGCCGGTGATATGACCACCTATTATAAAATGTTAGGACTGAATAAATATGGTGAAAGAGATACTGCGATCGAGCCTTTGCTCAATGCAAACAACTTCATCGATTACATGTTAATCAACTACTATGGAGGCAATACGGACTGGGACAGCCACAATTGGCTGGCAGTACGCAACCATACGCAAGCTGATGAAGGATTCCATTTTATTTGTTGGGACAGTGAACACATACTGAAAAGTACCTCCGAAAACGTCTTGAGCAAGAAAACCAACCTTAGTCCGACCTATCTTTTTCACAAACTGATGAAAAACAGGATTTTCAAACGCCAATTCATTGACCGAGTACAACTTCATTGTTTCAACAACGGCACATTGACTCCACAACGAGGAGCAAACCGTTGGTTAGCATTGGATGCTGTTATAGACACCGCGCTATATTGCGAACAAGCACGTTGGGGAGACTACCGCCGAGACGTACACCCTTATACCAAAAAAGGTAAACTATATACGAAAGAAGAATATTACGATGCCCAACGCGATTTTCTGCTAAACACCTACTTTCCCGAACGAACAGAAGCCTTTATCTCTCAATTAAAAGAAAAAGAATGGTTCCCAAACGTCAAAGCTCCTTTAATCTATTATCAAGATACTCCTGTATTAGCAACAGATACATTTCGCCTGGAAGAGGGGGTAACATTGCAAGGTGATGGCAGTCTTTATTACACTATAAATGGAGAAGATCCTGTTTCATGGCATAACAACACAAACGGAGATTTGTCTGACAACGCCATTGCATACAATGGAGAATTGATTACATGCAATAAAGATTTTGTATTGAAAGCCATTGCATACAAGGACAAGGAATGGAGCGCCATACGAACACACTCTTTTGCCGTACAAACGGATGAAAATGTTGGTATATCCTCTATCATGCGTACCCAAACATCCATACGTACATGCTACGACCAAAATAGCAATCCGATCTTGACCTATACACTGCCCATAGAATCTACTATTTCAATTTCAATACACAATCTGCAAGGCATAATCGTCTCTCACCCAATAAAACATAAGAGGACACAAGCCGGCACACACCATGTATCACTTCCTTTACACGAACTACAACCTGGGATATACATCGGACGGTTACAAGCCGGAGACACATGCATTGCAACTAAATTAATCATACCATAATTCTTAACGATTTATGCCTATTATTGAAATATCTTCTCTCACTCACCCCGGTGTAGAGATATTTTCCACGCTAACCGAAGCACAACTGCGCAATCGGCTGGAACCGGACAAAGGTATTTTCATTGCCGAAAGTCCGAAAGTCATCCAAGTAGCATTGAATGCCGGATATTCTCCCATTGCCCTTTTATGTGAAGAGAAACATATATCCGGAGATGCAGAAAACATTATCAAACAATGTCCGGATATCCCCGTTTACACCGGCTCACGTGAATTACTAGCTTCACTAACCGGATATACCTTAACGTGAATTCGATGAATTTTAATTATCTGTAAATTTGGTGATTAGCGAAAATTGTTGTAACTTTATAGTGTTCAAATACAAAGAATTACAAACAATAATCGCTATGCTCACCGCTGACAAAGTTACTGAATTATTCTGTATGGCAGAT
>JAFUNW010000234.1 GCA_017472905.1 Bacteroidaceae bacterium | reverse complement strand
TTTCACCCCCAATCTCCCATACAACCGGAAGATATTTAGCTCCTTGATAGGCGATACCTCCTACGTATTTACCGTTCGGACTGATACACCAAGCAGCACCACTCTGAGCGTTTTCACTGACACCGGCACCTTCTACCGGAAGATGATGCCATTTACCACCTTTCCAATAACCACCGGTTTCCACTCCTACTCCACTTTCCAAAACTTCGGTATCCACAAATTCTCCGGCAACTGTTCCGTCATTAGAAACTCCCAATGCCGCAGAGAATTCTGTCGATGGAGACAGTTGTTTCAATTCACCACTGATCAGATTCCAAACAAAACCATGACCAACACCGTCATTCACATTACCACAAGCCCATTTTCCATTAGGAGAAATGCTGGAAACTCTGTACTCTATCAGATAATCTGCAGCACCGAGCATTACCAAAGGCTTTTTTTCCTGTGCCTGCATTCCTAAACCCAAGCATGCTGCACAAAACAAAAGAGTTGTTCTTTTCATTCTACTTTTGATATTTATTGTTTTATTTTTATTTCTTACCATACCACTTTCCGAGTCCAGGCGCGGTTTCCTTGTTGAATATGCAGCAGATAGAATCCGCTTTGCAATTTCTCTCCAAGTACAACGGTGGCTTGACCCGTTCCGCCATAGACTGCCTGCACAGAACCGTCTGCAGCCAATACACTGACTGTAAAAGGTGCATCTTCCGGACAAACGACCTGATAGGTTCCTTCCGAAGGACTCAGCAGTTTAGCCTCGCCATCCACACTTTTGTCTTCCCAACATACGGATGAAGATGCGGACGGAAGCTTCACCTCCATTGCATTCAATACTTCGTCCGTATAATAGTTCAACACCAAAGCGATGACTGCAACTTCCTCTTTATTCACCACTGTTTCCGGTATCTCCAATGTGGTTTCATGCAAGTATTCTTCCTGAGCCTTTATCGCTGTCGGCAAACTGTTTTTAACTCCAAGAAATGCACTTTCCGTTCCACGAGGTACATTGGAGAAAAACATCAATTCCGGAGCTACATTTCCTGTGGGAAAATAGAAATACTCATTATACATCGGCATAGAAGGTGCTCCGTTTGACTGACGCATCTCAGTCGTTGAAGGAACATGCTTCTCAATCAAGACATATCCGATTCTATATTTGTCTGTGGTATTATCCATATCCGTAGCGAACATCACTTTCGATGATACCGATATGGTTGTATTTCCATCATACTCCAGTGCCAAGTCTACTTTTGCATTCGTTGCTTTTTGCAAAGCTTTATTCAACGGTTTTGTATCCAACACGTTATATTGGTGATTATTAAAATCACGATTGTATAAAACCGTAGGCAGATTTACGACCGATTTGAATCCGTTTGAATAAGGCAAATAGGACATCGGGTCGTTGATATGTGCTTCTACACAAACGATTTCTTCCCTATAACGTTCTTCCAGATTTTGTATATAAGGTATGACACTCGGGCAACTGTTACACCACGTTCCGGTAGCTTTCTCCAAGAACAGTGTGCGAGCAAAATGAGAACATATCACACTGTCTTTGACCAATGTCACACGTTCACCTTCACTAGAAACAGCCTCTACATGATAAGCTGAAACCTCTCCTACTGCCACCGGTAAATTAAACTCAAATGAAGATTCTTCACCGGTAAGGAAATTTTCACCCCAAACTTTCTTATCTACAACTTCAGTTCCGGAAGTACATACCACCTCTGCCAAATTAAAATCTTTGCCATAATTACGGAAAGTTCCATTCACTGATACCGTACCGACATTACCGGCAAAGCGTGGGGTCTCATTCTTGGTTACGAAATCAGCCGTTGCCGGTTGTCCGACATAAACGTGGTCCAAAGCTATCAAATATTTGCTTTGACTGTTATGAACGAACGCGATATATACATCTTGTCCGGCATAGTCTGCCAACGACACCAAATGACGATTCCATGTATAAGTCTCTTCCTCTACGGAATACAATTGAGTAAAGCTGTCCAAACTCTTGTCCGTTGTAGAGATCATGACCTTATACCCATCACGCAAATAATAATGTATGGTCTTGGCTGTCCACTTCAACCATGCTCCTCTTTCGGGTATGGTCAGTTTGGGAGTAATCAACCAATTGTCTGTTTCCATTTCATACGTGCGATGCGAAGTACTGAAAGCAGCTTTGCCGTCTTCACTATCCACTTTGCCTCCAAACCATTCGGAGGTTGGAGAAATATTTCGGAAGTTCTGACTTTTCACCGGCATCTGATCATTACATACCAATGTAAAATCTGCCGGAATACCGGATTCAAAACCCGTTTCCAGCAATACCGTCTCTTGGGCTACCAGCGGCAACCCGGCCAAAACTCCTAAAGCCAATGAGAAGAATTGTTTCATAAGCACTTATAATTGTGTCAAAAGGAGGAACCGACTTATTTGCGGTCCTCCTTTCTTATTTTCACGAATTTATTTCTTAACGATTTTTACAGTTACAATACCTTCAACTGTATTCAAACGAGCCATGTAAACCCCGTCTGCCAATGTCGACAGGTCTACAGTCGGATCCTTGCTCGTTTTCATCACACAAACACCGTTCAAAGCATAGACTTCGAGTGAAATGTATTCTCCGACTATTGTAAGCAGATTACCATCTACAGTCAGTTTGCCGCCCACATCGGTTACATCAACTGCCGACCCACTTTCTTCAGGAAGTTTATCTTTCGACAATTTCACTTCCAAAGTAGTACCAGTTGATTTACCTATATTATATACAGTTTCTACATAATATGTTTTGTTACGATTCACCGTATTGGCATATTCATAGGAATAAGCAGTCGATTCAAAATAGTAAATGCCATTGTCCGGTGAAGGATTCTTGGTATACGACTTCACATCGCTAAATATATTGTATCCCAAAATCTTCAAATCTGCATGTTGGCCGGTTAAATCCGGAGCATCCCAAGACAACTTCAAACTGTAATCACCCACCGTGTTCACTCCATTCTCATCTACTCGGAGTTCTGTTACTGCCGGAAGTTCATTGCTAAAGGTCTTCACGACCGGATTGGAAATATTTACTCCATACCAAGCATTGTGCGAATCTGCAGCCTGAATGAAATAATCGTGTTCTCCATTAGCCACCAATTCATCGATATAGGTAAGTTTTCCATCCGTCCAAGTAGCCTGACCAATTACCACACCATCACGGAATACCTTCCAAACCGAAGAAGCATCGGCTGTTTCCGGAGCATCGGCTGTCAACAAAACTGTATTCAACTTACCTTCTACATCAGTAACTGTGAGATTAGAGGGAGCTACTCCGTCAAATTCTACCGTATGCGTCACCAACGGTCGACCTGACTTTGTCCACATTGAACTATAATAGCTGTAAGAAGTGGCTTGTACACCCAACTCTGTGTCAATATACTCGGTCTTTTTGTAGGGTAAATAGGCTTCTTCCGTTGTATTCCATTTATTCGTTTCATAAAGCGTCAACACGCCATCCACGTAAGTCCATTTTTCTTCAAATTCAGGCACACCTTTTTCAGCACTGATGACATTACCCTCTTCGTCTTTAACCAACGTTTCGCTATCGTGTTTATAAGTATAAGCTGCAATCTTATTTCCGTCAACATCGTACACATATTCGTAAATACGGTTATTGGATGAAGTAATACCGGATTTGAAAGCATATTGCGGCAAGTTATCCTTACCCTCCACGAAATTACTGAATGTCAGCGTATGCACGGTATTTCCGTAAGCTGTCTGATACACCTCTTTCACCAGATTGTTTCCTTCGTATGTATAGGTATACCAACGACCATCGATGGAATCTCTGTACAAAGAACCGTCTTCATTATAAATCTTACGTTCAGTTTCACTCAATTTATCCCACACGCGATTGTATCCGCTGTAAACACCATAGTCGCGTTGGTAAATAGATTCGAGTTGGTCTTTTTCATTATAATTATACACCAAGTATTGGAAAGGCATCCAATCACCCGTTTTAAAGAACTTATCGGGATCTGCCGGATCATCGCCTGACACATAACTATAGTGAATCTTACGCACCAATTTGTTCTCTGCATCATAATAGCTTACATCAGCTTTTGCCGGTTGATCGTCTGCTGTCAATCCCATAGCATCGCCCAAAGTAATGACAGCTTTTGTTTGAGCCACTGTTGCAGATAGGAAATCGCGTACCAACTTCACAGCAATAATTTCACTGACACGACCAATTCCGTAAACTGCCTCCACTGTAATGTTATGATTCAAATCCACTCCGTTTTCAAAATCAAGTTTGTAGCAGGTATTCTGAATCAAGGTTTCACCATTCAAAGGAGCTACCACACGATTGGAAGGAACATCTACATACAAATTGTAACCCAATACTTCGTATTCGCTTGCCGGTTTTTCCCAGGTTATAAACACTTCATAGTCTTTTGTGGTTTCATTCCGTCCGTTTTTCACAACAGCCAAATTACCGACTCCGTTCAAAGATGCATTAAAAGTATAGTCTACGACACTGGTGACATTATCATCTGCATGTTGAATAAAATAGTCGTATGCTCCATTTTCGACTTCTTCGTCAACATACGATAATTTGCCATCTGTCAAGTTGGCTTGTCCGATGTTCACTCCGTTACGAAAAACATTCCAACCCTCTGTTGCTGCATTCTCCGGTGCGTTGGCACTGAGTGTAACACTATTCACTCCGCTTTCATTTACTTCTACTTTAAACTCTGTCGGAGCAGTTGACTCATCAACAACCCCCATCACCGACACTTTCGGAGCACCACTGACTACCCAAGTGGATTTAGCCACATTGTAGGTATAGGTAACAGTGTGAATGGAATCGTTTTGAGCTGTATATTCCACCTTTGTTGAGGGATCTACGACAGCCTTTCCATTGTTCCAATAACCGACCTGCTCTACAGCAAGCATTCCGTCTACATAAGTCCATGTCTGCTCTTTATAAAGCATACCTTTTGTACAAGAAGTAATGATATTGTTCTCATCGCGCACGATATCAGCTACTTTGTATTCCGAATACTTTACCTTTTGACCGTTCTCATAGAGATATTCCATAATCAAGTCTCCGCTTCCGTACTTCACACCCCATTTGTCTGAACGTACAGCATATTGAGGCAGATTTTTTGCTCCGCTAACAAAATCCGAATATTGAATGGTATAGCTCCACTCACCATTATCCACATAGTGAGCCGCCTCTTCAATCATGTTATCTCCGTCCCACTTATAAGTGATGACATACGAAAGGTCGGTCTTCTTCACCACCTTTCCTTGTTCATTGTACTCGTAGCTCTCCAACTCTTTCACATCGGTCCAAGTACGCTTACCATATACTTTATCGGAATATTTGTAAGTACGGGTAGATACATTTTGCAATTGACCGTTGGTATCATACGAATAGAGCGTATAGGTACGGGGTACTTCCTGCCCCTTTGTCTCCACTTCCATTGTCTCCGGAGCATCGCCCAACATAATGTCAGATTCAACCATGCGAACAAGGCGATTGGCTTCTCCATAATAATAATGAATTACTCGAACGGGAGTAGCAGAAATATCTCCATCCGATGTACTGACGGTTGAACCGCCATCGACTGACATCTGCCCATAAAAATAATCCGCTTTCTTTACTTTTCCAAGTAAAATCTCTTGTGCATTCACATCAAAGCTACCAAAAAGGCATAGCAATAATGTCGTAGTAGCTACGTACAAATTTCTCATAAATTGTCTATTTTGTATTTATTAGTTTTTTTACTCCTTTATTACTCTTCCACTCATTCAGATTCATTCTTTTTAAGTACATGTCTCCCCTACTTTCTGTTCTTCACATCCAAGAATCAAAGCTTTCTTTTAACAAAGTTATTATTGACAAACGACAAACAGGGAAACTCTCTGCGCAAAATCCGATCAAATTTGGCGACAAAGATACATATATTATTTCAAACAGGCAAGAAATTCAGGCTTTTAACATGAACAAGAGGGTCTCCCTCATCTCAATTTATAATAAAACATTCGTAGATGAGCATAGAGGCAAACTTGCCATTGAAAGAGACGAAAACTCCCCCAACATGGAGAATAACCAAACTTCCGAGTCAAGAAAAAGGGTAGTTCGCTAAACTGAATCGTAGAATAATAACGAGAAAGAATCTTATGAATCTCCGACCGTTCAGACGCAGAAAACAACGTTCTGTTTTCCCAATAGAAAACATACATCCCTACAACATTGAGCCAACGACTCTTTTCATAAAAAGCCAAGACTGACGCATCGGCTTTCAACCGCAAAAGCTCTTGACGCATCTGCCAATTAGCAGCCAGATAATTGAAACGAGACACATCTATGCGATGGGTGGTAGAAGCTTCATGTTGACGATAATAATAGAGACCGTATGAGCGCCGGACTTCACGCGAATAATAATAATGAAGGCGAGTGGTATTGTCATCACTGAAAGAACGGGAAGTATCGTCATACGGAACCTGCAAATGAATCTTCCGCCTAACCATATAAAGTCCGTGAATACTCCAATCCAAACTGAGCCGAAAAGCTTCTTCACCCGTAAACGAATCGGAGGTGGTCCGATATTCATAAGGCCACTGACGTCCAGTCAAGTCATCGTGATATACAACATCCAACAACACGGTATCGGCCTCTTCGTGTTTTTCAGCAACCCGACAAGCTTGTTCAATAGCATCCGATGAAAGCCAATCATCACTATCGACCATCATGACATAATCGCCTTGAGCGATCTCCAATCCCCGATTACGTGCCTTTGCCTGACCTCCGTTTTCGGCTTGCCTCAAAGTCCTTACCCGACTATCCTTGGTTGCGTAAGCTTGTAAAATATGCCACGAGCCATCGGTCGATGCATCGTCTATACATATTATTTCCACATCACGATGCGTTTGCCCCACCAAAGAATCCAAACACTTTGGCAGGAATTTTTCAGCATTATACACCGCAACCAGAATAGATACTTTCATGATAATTCTCTATAAATTCTATTTTAAAACAATCCGTCTTTTGTTATGTTGAGCGCAGCCGAAGCATCTTTTTGCTCAGGGGAGTTTTGCTCAGGGGAGTTAAAGATCCTTCGACTCCGTAAACTCCGCTCAGGATGACAAGACCGTTAGGAGTGTGATCAAGAGACCGTCAGGATGACCAATGACGACTCTAAATGTCCGCAAAACTATTGGCCTTTATCTCCCTTTATCTCCATCTATCTCCCTTTATCTCCTTATAAAGAACAGCAACACTATTGG